>JBIKZP010000309.1:0-3839 GCA_044354655.1 Rhodoferax sp.
TAGCAACCCCTCACGCGCCAAACTTGTTGAAAGCATGGCCAAGGGCTTTACGGTAGACAGCAAAGGGTTGGCGGCTCCTATCGTCTATACAGCTGACAACCATACAGGTCCTGTGGTGCTGAAGATGTTCGGCTATGACTTCGCCGCATCCAAGTTCAAGCATTACGGTGAGTTCAATGACTACACCAAGTACACCAAGTAACGCCAACAGAAACTAACCATTACCAAGGATCACCATGCTCGCACAAGTACTATTTAGCGGCCTCGCTCTGGGGAGTATCTACGGGCTGGTGGCCCTTGGTTTTGCTGTGGTTTTCAAAGCTACGGATGTATTCAATTTTGCGCAAGGCATGTTTGTGGTGTGCGGGGCTTACCTCGCAGTCACGGGCATAACGCTGTTGCAATTGCCATTTCCACTGGCCATTCTTTTCATGGTGGTTGGCGCTGCCCTGTTGGGTGTGCTTATTCATATGTTTTTGATACAGCCTTTGGCCGGTCAGCCCATGCTGGCGGTGATCATGATCACCATTGCGTTGTCTATTGTTTTGCGTGCCGTCATCGAGATCATCTTTGGCTCTCAGGGGCGTACGCTCAACACGCCGCTGCCAAGCGGGGTGTTCCAATTCGGTGAGCTGCGCATATCGCAACTGCACCTTACCGCCGCCTTGGTCAGTTGGGCTTGTATGGCTGTATTCGGTGCGTTCTTTCGCTTTACCTCTATCGGCTTGTTGATGCGTGCCACGGCCGACGGGCATGAGGCCGCGGTTGTTTCGGGGGTGAACGTCAATGTCATGAACCGTCTGGCGTGGGCCATAGGCTGTGTTCTGGCCGCTGTTGGCGGCCTTTTCCTGGGGCAGTTGCAAATTGCTTCGACTGAGCTGGAGACCATCGGTTTACTGGCATTGCCGGCGGTGGTGATTGGCGGTATGCAAAGTATTCCGGGTGCCATTGTGGGCGGCTTGTTGGTGGGTCTGATAGAGCAGTTGGCGGCCTCCTATATTTCGCCCAAGTCCAGCGATATCGTCATTTATGCGCTGCTGCTGCTGATTTTGATGGTGCGCCCCTGGGGCTTGTTCGGACAGCGTGAGCTAGGCCGCGTGTGAAGTTGGACCGAATCTGAACGACCAATTTATGACAAATAACTCATCTCTTTCTTCCCCGCCAGTAGCTGCAGCCCACTGGAAGCGCTGGATCTGGTGGGCACTGTGTGTGGCCTTCCTGTGCTATTTGCCTGTTGTCTTGACAGACCGCGCCATTTTTGGCGTGCGCTTAAGCAATATGCAATTGCTCAACCTGGGCATGTCGCAGGTCAACCTGATGCTTATCGCCATGCTGGGTGCCATTTCACTGAATTACCTCACCGGCTGTGCAGGACTGATTTCCATCGGCCATGCCGCGTTTTATGCAACCGGTGCTATGACTGCAGCCATTACAGGTACCCAGTGGGGTTGGCCATTCCCTTTGGTGCTGGCGTCTGCCGGACTGGCTGGCGCTTTGGTGGGTGCCTTGGCGGGTTTGCCCTCGCTAAGGGTGCGTGGACTGTACTTTGTGCTCTCAACCTTGGCCGTGCATTACGTGGTGGCCTATGTGTTTTTGGAATACCAGTTCAAGTTCTTTGATGTGGTGGGTGTGCCATTCAACGCAGCTTCCATCGGTTCTTTTGAAATCAATACTTCCACGCGCTGGTATTTCTTTCTGTTGCCCTTGGTCGCTCTGGTGTACTGGGGTCTCAACAACACCTTAAAAACTCGGGAGGGCCGGGTCATGATGGCCATGCGCGACCACGAGCTTGCCACCACCAGCGTGGGGGTGGATGTACGCATCTTGCGGCTCAAGGCATTTGCCTTGAGTTCATCCATTGCCGCCATGGCCGGTGCTTTGTACGCGTACTTCATGTCCAACGCCACCTCGGAAGCCTTCGGTATCAACTTTGCCATTCAATTCATTGCCATGATCATCATTGGCGGCATGGGGTCACTGGGTGGCGCTCTGATTGGTGCGGCTGTCTGGTTGTTGTTGCCTTCCATCATCAGCGGTTTTGCTTCTCAAGCCAGTGACTCCACCGGACTGGTGCGCTTGTTGTTGGTCGAACATAAAGCGCAACTGGTGCAGGTTATCTTTGGCATGATGATCATCCTGCTACTTATTTTTGCGCCGGGTGGCATAGCGGCAATAGGCCAAAAACTGCGTCATCGCCTGTCTGGAAAAGGAGCGCAGTGATGGAGAGCATGCTAGAAATCAAAGGCCTGTGTGTCGGTTATGCCCGCAAGGGGTTGGCCTTAGAAAATGTGAACCTCTCGGTGCCCAAGGGCAGCATAGTGGCCTTGTTGGGCGCCAATGGTGCAGGAAAGACAACGCTGATCCGGGCTGTCTCCGGTCTGCTCGACCTTCACCACGGTCAAGTCACCCAAGGTAGTGTGCAGTTTGGGGGGCAATCCATCCTGGGTTTCCCATCGCACCGGCTGGTGCGAATGGGGATGGGGCAAGTCCCCGAAGGCCGTCTGATATTCAAGCAACTCAGTGTCGAGGACAACCTCAAGGTGGGGGCAGCTATTCTGCCGCGGGCCAAAGTGGCTGAACGTCTGGAGGCTGTCTACACCTTGTTTCCTCGACTACTGGAGCGTCGCACGCAATCGGCCGGTTGGCTGTCTGGCGGAGAGCAGCAAATGCTGGCCTTGGGTCGTGCACTGATAGGCAACCCCAGGTTGCTGCTGGTTGATGAACTCTCACTCGGCTTGGCCCCCTTGATCGTGAAGGCGATCTACGAGCAACTGCGTGTGGTGGGTGACACCCTGGGCACTTCTATGCTGATCGTTGAACAAAACGCCAAACTCGCCCTGGAGTTTGCGAGCTCTGCTTACATCCTCAACAGTGGACGTATCGTTTTGTCCGGCACGGCCGCTGAAGTCGCTGCCAGTGAATCCATGAAAGAGTCTTACCTCGGCGTAAGACGTGAGGACAGTGCCCCCGTCAACTCGCTGGCCACCCCCTTAGTGGCCCCTGAAGTGGCTCGCACACAGGATTCAATATGAGCAAATATTTTCTGGAAGTTTCGTCCTTGGTGATGCGCTTTCAGGGCATAACAGCCCTGGACCAGGTGTCGTTTACCCTGGAGCAGGGGGCCATCACGTCCTTGATCGGTCCCAATGGTGCAGGCAAGACCACGATGTTCAATTGCGTGACCGGGATGTACACGCCTACCTCTGGCGCGGTCAAATTTGACGGACAGGACATCACGGCGGCCCCGGCCCACAAAATTTCACGCCACGGCATTGCGCGCACATTTCAGAACCTGGCCTTGTTTAGCGGCCTAAGCGTGCTGGAAAACCTGATGGTTGGGGCGTATCTACAAGGCAGCTCTGGCTTGCTGCAAGGCGCCTTCAAAACACCACGCGCTCGTGCGGAACAAAAAGCTGCAGAAGCCGCTGCCTATGACGTGCTGGCATTTCTGGGCATGCAGGACGCTGCGCATTTGAAACCCTCTGAATTGTCTTACGGGCGGCAGAAGCAAGTGGAGTTTGCGCGTGCCCTGATGCAAAAAGCACGTCTGGTGATGCTGGACGAACCCATGGCTGGCATGAGCACGGCTGAGAAGTCCGCCATGACCGTCCTGATTCAGCGCGTGCGCGAACAGTTTGGCGTGACCTTTTTGATTGTGGAGCACGACATCCCGGTCATCATGGACATCTCCGACAAGATTGTGGTGCTGGACTTTGGTCGCAAGATCGCCGACGGTACGGCGCAGGAAGTACAAAGCAACCCGGCCGTGATCGCCGCCTACCTGGGCACAGACCACTGAACCCCATGCCACGCTTGACACTTAAGTGGCAACTTGGATA
>JBIKZP010000310.1:0-3838 GCA_044354655.1 Rhodoferax sp.
GCCCAGGTCGACGCCGCCGAGTTGCACGGTGCCGCTGTTCCAGGTGTCCAAGCCAGCCAGGCAGTTGAGCAGGGTGGATTTGCCCACGCCCGACTCGCCCACGATGGCCACAAACTCGCCCGGTGCTACCGTCAAGGAGACGTGGCTGAACACCGGCACGTCGGCGTAATGTTTGCTCAAGTCGGAAACCACCAGGTTCATGCGCTGTCCTTGAAATACGCGGTGGCAAACACCCGTGCGTGGGCCAGCACCTGGTCCAAGGCATCTGGCGCATCGCAAGCCACCACGCTGCGCTGGGGCATGGAGCGCAGCCAGGTGAGCTGGCGTTTGGCCAGTTGGCGGGTGGCAAAAATACCTTTGTCGCGCCACTCAGCCAGTGGCCACAAGCCGTCCAGTGCTTCCCAGGCCTGACGGTAGCCCACGCAGCGCATGGAGGGCAAGTCGGGGTGCAAGTCACCGCGCGCACGCAAGGCTTTGACCTCGTCAAGAAAGCCTTGGGCCAACATGGCGTCAAAACGCTGGGCAATGCGCGCGTGCAGCCAGGCACGGTCAGCGGGCTCCAGGGCGATCAGTACTTGCCCGGTTTGTGCCTTCTCTTGCGCAGTTGGGTGCGCCATGTTGCCAGGCACTGGCTTGGCGGTGTGAAAAGACGACAAGGGTTGGCCCGACACCCGGTACACCTCCAGCGCACGCTGAATACGCTGGCCGTCCGCCGGGTTCAGGCGCGCAGCGGTCACGGGGTCGACCCGGGCCAATTGGGCATGTAGCGCCGGCCAGCCCTGCTGCTGGGCTTCTGCTTCAATCACCGCGCGCACGCCAGCGTCAGCCCGGGGCATGTCGTCCAGGCCGTTCATCAGGGCCTTGAAATAGAGCATGGTGCCGCCCACCAGCAGGGGCAGTTTGCCGCGCGCGCAGATGTCACCAATCAGGCGCCGTGCATCGTGTTCAAACTCGGCGGCGCTGTAGGCTTGCAAGGGATCACGGAGGTTGATCAGGTGGTGCGGCACCGCGGCCAACTCGGCGGCGCTTGGTTTGGCGGTGCCAATGTCCATGCTGCGGTAAACCAGCGCGGAATCGACACTGATGATTTCCACCGGGTGCTGGCGGGCTATGGCCAGCGCTGCTGCGGTCTTGCCGCTGGCGGTGGGGCCGGCCAGCGCCAGGTAGCGCAGGGCGGGGCTGGCGGTTGAAGGGTGGTCAGTCGCCACGGGTTTGCCCATGTTTTTGCACCAGGGTCCAGGCCGACAGGGTGATCAACACGCTCCAGAACCAGATGCCGTAGACCAGCGGGTAGACCGTGTTGTCGAGGTGCGTACCGAGCCAGCTGCCCATGAAAAAGGCGGCCAGCATCATCAAAAAACCATTCAGTGCCGAGGCGGCACCCGCTGCCTGAGGGAACGGGCCTACCGCACCGCTTTGGCCGCAGGGCTGATGAATACCGTGGCCCAGCATGAAAACAAACATGGGCAGCATGATGGCCAGGCTGCTGTGAACCCCCAGCAAGGCCAGCACACCCATGGTGGTGCCGGCCGTGAGCGTGATGGCGCCGGCGATGGCGACGGTGCGGCGCACGCCAAAGCGCGTGAGCAAGCTGCGGCACAAAAACGTGCCCGACAGGTACACCACCGAGGTGCACAGCATCAAAAGCCCGTACTGTGTCTTGCTAAAGCCTTGCACCTTGATAAAGACAAAAGACGACGAAGCCAAAAAGGTGAACAGACCGCCATAGGAGCTCACCGACAGCGCGGAGAAAGCGGCAAACGTGGGGTTACGCAGAATCGTCCACCAGGTAGACAGCAGGACGGCGGGGCGGAGTGCCTGCAGATTTTTTTGGGGTGCGGTTTCTTCGTAGCGCAGCACGATCACGGCCAGGCAGCCGGCACCAAAAACAGCCAGCACCGCAAGCGCCACACGCCAGTTGTACAGGTCTGACAGCAAGCCGCCCAGCGGAGCGCTCAAGCAGGCCACAACGGCCAGGCCACTGAGTCCCTTGGACATGACGCGCGCACCTTGCGCGGGTGGGTACAGGTCACGCACGATCGCCCGCGCGCACACCACAGCGGCGCCCATGGCCGCCCCTTGCAGGGCGCGCCAGACAATCAGCAGGTGCATGCTGGGTGACAGCACGCAACCCACCGAGGCCAGCACATAGGCCGCCAAGCCCACCAACAGCACCGGGCGCCGACCAAAACGGTCAGACAGCGGGCCCCAGATTAATTGCGAGCTGCCAAAGGCCAGCAGCAGCGCTGTGAGGGTGAGTTGTGCTTGCACCATCGGCGCAGCAAAACCTTCAGTCAATGCGGGCAGTGCCGGCAGGTAGAGGTCGGTCGTCAGGGGTTGCAAGCCCAGCAGCAAGGACAGAATGAAGACGATCAGGCCGGGCTGCATGGGCGCGTTTGTTGTTTTCAAAGGCATCCCGTGTTCATGTTTTCAGGGTGCCCGCGCAACTAAGCCGTGCAATGCGCCGCAGCAGCAGGGCCAGGCTGATGGCGGCAATCGTCAGGCCCACCACCAGCGCCAGCCAGAAGCCGTGTGCGCCCATAGGTTGCTGGGGTGACCAGGGAAACCAGCTCGGGGCCAGGCCCAGCACATAACCCAGTGGCAAGGACACCCCCCAAAAAGCGGCTAGGTGAATGACCATGGGTGCGCGCGTGACCTTGTAGCCACGGATGGCACTGCTGGTCGCCACTTGGCAGGCATCGGACAACTGGAAAACGGCGGCCAGCATCAGCAAATCAGCCGCCAGGGTCGCCACGAGGGCGTCGTTGGTGTAAGCCTGGGCAATCTGCTGGTTGAACACCGCCATGAACACAGCCGCCACGGCTGCGAACACCAGCGCTGTGGCAACACCCACCCAGGCACGATAGCGTGCGGCGACCGGGTCGCGTGCGCCCAGCGATTGGCCCACGCGCGTCAAAATAGCCACTCCCATGCTCATGGGCAGCATGAACGTGAGGGAGGAAAAGTTCAGCGCAATCTGGTGCGCCGCCACCTGGGTGCTGCCCAGCTTGGCTACCAGCAGCGCAATCAGGCTGAAGGCGCTGGCTTCGGCAAAGTAGGTCACGCCAATGGGCAGGCCCAGCTTGAACAGGGCGCGCAATTGGGGCCAGTGCGGCGCTTCAAACTGTTGCAAGGGCCAGGTGCGCCGGTAGGCCGGGCTGCGCTTCATCCACCACAGCAAGGCCAGCAGGTTGAACCAGACGCAAATCAGCGTGGACCAAGCGCAACCCAGGCCGCCCAGCCTTGGAAAGCCCCAATGGCCGAAGATCAGCAGCCAGTTGATCAAGCCGTTGAGCACCAACGCGCACAGGGCGATGCCCATCAGCGGGCGGCTCTGGCCCAGGCTGGTGCTGTAGCCGTAGAGCACGCGGTAGGCGGCAAAAGCGGGCAGGGCCAGGCTGGTGATGCGTATGAAGCCCTGGGCCAGCACGCGCACCTCGGGCTCCAGCGTCATGTAGTCAAAAATCAGGGCGCCCAGATTGGCCAGCAGCATAGCCACCAGTCCCACGATCAGGGCTTTCCAAAGGCCTTGACGCACCACATGCGGCACTTTGTCAAACTCCTGGGCGCCCACATGGTGGGCCACGGTGGGGCTGACCGACATCAGCAAACCCATCAGCGTGATGATGACGATGAACCAGATGGACACGCCCAGCGATACCCCGGCCAGGTCTTGCGCCGAGGCGTGCCCAGCCATGGCGACGTCGAGCACGGCCATACCGATATTGGCCAGCTGGGCCACCAATATCGGCCAGGCCAGCGTCCACAGGGCCCGTACTTCCAGGTGGACGCGGCTGCGTTGGGCGGGGGTTGCCAAGAGGAAAAGCATGGGTCAGGC
>JBIKZP010000311.1:0-3830 GCA_044354655.1 Rhodoferax sp.
GGCCCAGGGCGCGCGCTATCTCAGCCGAGGCGCGCAGGCGTTTGCAATCGATGATATTTCGTTGAGCTGGGCCTTCGCTGCTGAGGTCGCCGCTGTCGGGCATCAGCTTTAAAAAGCGGTATTGAACGTGCTGTTCGGCATGGGTGGCCACAAAAGTGCCTTTGCCTTGGCGACGCACCAATAAGTTTTCGGCCGCCAGTTCATCAATGGCTTTGCGCACTGTGCCCTGACTGACGCGGTAGCGCCCGGCTAGATCCATTTCACTCGGAATCGCTTCGCCAGGTTTCCACTCGCTCAGCCGCAGGCTGTTGAGAATCAAGCCTTTGATCTGCTGGTAAAGGGGCCTGAAAGCGGGCGTGGCCTGCGTGCTCGCCGTGTCGCTGAGGTCGGCAGCGTCAAAGGGCGTTTCGTTGGAAGTGGCGGGCGTTTGGGACATGAATAATGTGTTCCACAAGTGGCTGGAAACCCAAGAATCATATCTTATATAAGACATAAGACAAATTGACCACTCAGGGTTTTCCATAGTAAACTCTGGCGCAGTATTTTTGTGGGGCTCAGGCACCTCGCTTGTTAGCCACCAGGTCTAGTTTCACAACACTTCTGGAGTTTTTACCATGAGCAAAAAGCCCGTCCGCGTCGCCGTAACAGGTGCAGCAGGTCAAATTGGATATGCCATTCTGTTTCGCATCGCCTCAGGCGAAATGCTGGGTAAAGACCAGCCGGTGATTCTCCAGTTGCTGGAAGTTCCCATGGAAAAACCTCAGCAAGCGCTGCAAGGCGTGATGATGGAACTGCAAGACTGCGCGTTCCCGCTGCTGGTTGGCATGGAAGCCCACGGCGACCCCATGACCGCGTTCAAAGATGTAGATTACGCCTTGCTCATCGGTTCTCGCCCTCGCGGTCCCGGCATGGAGCGGGCCGAGTTGCTGGCTGTCAATGCTGAAATTTTTACAGCCCAGGGTAAAGCGCTCAACGCTGTGGCGAGTCGCAATGTGAAGGTGCTGGTAGTGGGCAACCCCGCCAATACCAACGCCTACATTGCCATGAAGAGTGCGCCTGACTTGCCGCGCAAGAACTTCACGGCTATGTTGCGTTTGGACCACAACCGTGCCTTGAGCCAGATTGCTGCCAAAACAGGCAAGCCTGTGGCTGATATCGAAAAATTGACAGTCTGGGGCAACCATTCCCCCACCATGTACGCCGATTACCGTTTTGCCACTATCAATGGTGCAAGCGTCAAAGACATGATCAACGACCAGGACTGGAACGCTAACGTTTTCCTGCCCACCGTTGGCAAACGTGGCGCAGCCATCATTGCTGCGCGTGGTGTGTCATCGGCAGCCTCTGCCGCCAACGCCGCCATTGACCACATGCGCGATTGGGCGCTGGGAACCCATGGCAAGTGGGTCACCATGGGCATTCCTTCGGACGGCCAATATGCCATCCCCAAGGACACCATGTTCGGCTTTGCTGTGACCTGTGAAGGTGGTGAATACCACGTGGTGCAAGACTTGCCGATTGACGCGTTCAGTCAGGAATGCATCAACAAAACGCTCAAAGAGTTGCAAGAAGAGCAAGCCGGCGTTGCCCACCTGCTGTAAGCGGGTTTTCAAGCGAGCCTAGCTGGTGAGACATCCGCGCGAAGTTCTCCAAGGCGCCCAAGTGGCCGCACCCTTGACGGTGTGCGATCACTATTGCGGTGTGGAGGCGCGGATGGTTAAAAGCCTGGCTTTGCAGTCGGAAATGACCCAGGAGTTTGGTGCCTGTGTTTTCGATGTCACCCTGGACTGTGAAGATGGCGCGCCTGTGGGGGGCGAAAAAGACCATGCGGACATGGTCGTCGCCTTGGCTATGCAGACCTATTTGGCTTCTACCAAAAGTGCGCCTAAGTCGCCCGCCCGGGTTGCGGCCCGTGTGCATCCGGTGGACCACCCCGCGTTTGAGCAAGATATTGACACGATTGTTGGCGGTGCTGGCAAGGCACTGTGCCACCTGATGATTCCCAAAGTTGAGGCTTGGGCTGACATCGAGCGTGCAGTGGAGTTGGTGGACTACTTTGCAGCGCGCTCCGGCAGGCCTGACGCTTTGCCACTTCATGTTTTGATCGAGTCGCCGGCAGCCCTGCATCAGGTACACAACATTGCCGCCCATCCCCGTGTGCAGTCGCTCAGTTTTGGTTTGATGGATTTTGTGTCTGCGCACGGTGGAGCCATTCCTGCCAGCGCCATGGGTATGGATGCCGGATTGAATGGCCGCGGCCTGCACCAGTTTTCGCATCCCTTGGTGGTGCGTGCCAAACTGGAAATTGCATCGGCCTGTCACGCACACGGCAAAGTGCCCGCGCATTGCGTGGTGACCGAGTTCAGTGATGTTCAGACGATCAAGGCAGCCGCAACGCAGGCCTGTCGTGCGCTAGGTTACACCCGCATGTGGAGCATTCACCCGAGCCAAATTCGCCCAATACTGGAAGCTTTTGCACCGCCTGAACAAGAAATAGAACAAGCGGTCAGCATTTTGTTGGCAGCCGTGCAAGCCGATTGGGCACCCGTGTCTTATGCTGGCAAACTGCATGACCGAGCCAGTTACAGATATTTCTGGCAAATCTTGGAGCGTGCGCATCAAACCGGGCAGCCCTTGCCTGCGCCAGCGCAACAGTTCTTTAGCAGCCATTAAACAAAGGGGTTCAGCAGTGATGAAAGCCAATTTTGTAGCCATGGGCCTGTTGTTGTTGCCTTTTGCCTTGCAGGCGCAAACGGCAGAGCAGATAGCCATCGCTGAGCAGGTTTATCAGGGCAAATTGCCATGCGAATTAGGCGCTTTTGTAGTGGTTGCGGCTGATGCCAAGGTCCCTGGGTATTTTGATGTGCAGTTTAAAAAACAAAAGTACCGCATGCTGCCAGTGGTCACCACGACCGGTGCCATTCGTCTGGAAGATGCCAAAGCGGGTGCCGTTTGGCTGCAGTTGTCTAACAAGTCGATGCTGATGGACCAAAAACAGGGCCGCCGCTTGACTGATGAGTGCATGAGCAGTGACCAGGCGGTGGTGGCCAAAATGCTGACGATTAGCCCCATGCCCAGTCTTTTGGATAAGCCTGTGGTGGTGGCTGAAAAAGAGAATTTGAAGTAATTATTTCGTGCCCTTTGCATGGGCGCAGTCCAGTTTTATTGATTGAAAAGGAGTTGACCATGTTGCAGACTTACCGTGCCCACGTCGCAGAACGCGCCGCCCTCGGCATTCCCCCTTTGCCCTTGTCTGCCAAGCAGACCGGTGAGGTGATTGAATTGTTGAAAAATCCGCCTCCAGGCGAGGAGACCACCTTGGTGGACCTGATCACGCACCGTGTGCCTGCGGGTGTGGACGACGCGGCCAAGGTCAAGGCCAGTTACTTGGCGGCAGTGGCGCATGGAACTGAAAAGTGTGTATTGATCTCGCGTGAGAAGGCCACAGAATTGCTAGGCACCATGCTGGGCGGCTACAACATCAGCCCGCTGGTGGATTTGTTGGACGATGCAACTGTGGCGCAAGTAGCCGCCAACGGTTTGAAGAAAACCTTGCTGATGTTTGACCAGTTTCATGACGTCAAGGAGAAAGCCGACAAGGGCAATGCCCAGGCCAAAGCTGTGATGCAAAGCTGGGCCGATGCCGAATGGTTCACCTCACGCCCTGAAGTGCCTCAGTCAATCACGTTGACGGTGTTCAAGGTGGATGGTGAAATCAACACCGATGACCTGTCGCCCGCACCCGATGCGTTCAGTCGCCCCGACATCCCCATGCACGCTTTGGCCATGCACAAGAATGCACGCCCCGGCATAACGCCTGAAGAAGATGG
>JBIKZP010000312.1:0-3826 GCA_044354655.1 Rhodoferax sp.
CGCAACTGCCCACCGCAGCCGCCCTGCTGGGCATTTACGACTTTGCCGGCGATGAGGCGCGCTACGCCCGCCTCATGCGCGACTGGCTGCAAGCCGCGCCCCCGGGCAGTTTGCTGATGTGCCACCCGGCCCGTGCGCTGCCCAGCGCCGAGTACGCAGACGCCCCAGACGCCCCCGATGTGATTGGCGCCGCCCGCACGCGCGAATTTGCCTACCTGGGAAGTGCCGCCTTTGCGGCTGACCTGGCCCGTGCCGGGGTGACCCTGGCACGCGGCAAAACTATTTTTTCGAATTTTGGAAGCCCCCCGTGAAGCACGCATTAACCGAACGTCAAAAATCCTGGCTGACCCTGGCCGCCCTGTGGCTCTTTCTGCTGCTGATGGCCACCTTACGGCCCTTGGCGGTGCCCGATGAAGGCCGCTACGGCGAGGTGGGGCGCTGGATGCTGATCAGCGGCGACTGGCTGACGCCGCGCCTCAACGGCATTCCTTTCTTTCACAAGCCGCCGCTGCTGCATTGGCTGGAGGCCGCGTCGCTGGCCACCTTTGGCGTGCATGCGCTGTCGCTGCGTTTGGTGCCGGCGTTGAATGTGGGACTGATGCTGGTGCTGCTGTACCTGGCTACCCGCACGCTGAGTACCGAGGCGCTGGCCCGGCGCGCGATGATCATGCTGGGCACCAGCCTGGCGTTTATGGTGGGCGGCCAGTACATCAACCATGACATGCTGGTGGCCACCTGGATTGGCGTGGCCATCTGGTGCTTTGCCTTTGCCTTTATGGCCGGTGAGCGCCCGCACGCCTGGCTGGCCCGGTTGGGCTTTGCCGCCTGCGCCCTGGGCATGTTGGGCAAGGGCTTGATCGGTATTGCACTGCCCGGCCTGGTTATTTTTATCTGGCTGCTGTGGACGCGCCAGTTCCGAAAAATACTGTACCTGCCCTGGGTCAGCGGACTGGCGCTGTTTGGCGCCATTGCCTTGCCCTGGTTTGTGCTGGCGCAGCAAAAGTACCCGCAGTTGTTTGACTACATGTTCATCAGCCAGCAGTTCAACCGCTACACCGCCACCACTTACAACAACCCGCAACCCTGGTGGTTTTACCTGCTGGCGCTGGTGTTGCTGTTTTTCCCCTGGGTGTTTTTTGCCCTGTTTCAGGCGCGTCGCCCCAAGGCGCTGGCTTCTGCTGGGCCAGACACAACGCCCGGTTCCTCCGCCCAGCCGGGCATGGCCCGGGAGTGGCTGGCTTTGTGCTGGATCTGGGTACTGGCCATCGTGGTGTTTTTCTCCATCCCCAACTCCAAACTGGTGGGCTATGTGCTGCCGGTCATGCCGCCGCTGGCAATTTTGGCGGCCTTGGGCTGGGAGCGCGTCATGGCGCCGCGCCCCCGTGGCGAGTTGGTGTTTGCCGTGTTGTGCGGCCTGAACCTGGTGATGGCGACGGTGCTGATGTTGCGGGTGGGCGAGGTCACCCGCACCGCCCGCTCACAAGACGTGGCCAAGGTGCTGGCCTGTGCGGCCACGCCCGCTGACACCATTTATGTCTCAGGCGGCTACCCCTACGATTTGCCGTTTTACGCCCAGACCAAACGCCAGCTCCAGGTGGTGGACAACTGGCCGGAGTTGCGCAAAAAAGCCCGTGACGGCTGGCAGCGCGAACTGTTTGAAGGCGCCGACTTTGATGCGCAAGCTGCAGAGGCCTTGCAATTGCCCGAGGTGCTGGTGGGTGCTGGTGTGGCGCCTGGCAACTGGTTTGTTGGCAAGCCTGGCAACCATGCGGTCAAGAACCTGCCGGGCTGGACGCTGTTTTATGAGGGCGCAGGCTGGCTGCTCTACCAATCAGGTGGCACGTTGCCGGCGAAAAGCCCAGAAGCGGCTCAGCACAAAGGTTTGCCCGGCTGCGACCAGGAGTGACAGCACCAGGGCCAGGTGCGCGGGCCAACCCAGTCCGCGCAGCAGGCCCATGAACACCAGCTCGTTGCAGACAAAACCGGCCAGTGCGGTTGCGGCAAAGCGCTTCAGGCTGGTGCCCACGGTGGTGGAGGCGTCCTTGAAGCTCAGCCAGCGGTGGCCTGCAAAGCTGACGCCAAAGGCAACGCCAAAGCCCAGGGCATTGGCCGCTTCAGGCCACATGCTGGCTTGTGCCAGCGAAAAAACCAGCAAGTGGGTCAGCGCTGATACGCCACCCACCACCAGAAACCAGAAAGTGGAGGCGCTCAAGAGACGCGGCACGGTGATTGCAGGGTTTAGAGGAGCGAGGACTGGGGCGAGGTCTGCGCGCTGTCGACCGCCATGCGGGCCCGTGAGCGCGCGGGGGGTGTCAGGCCCAGGCCTTCGCGCTGGCTCACCAGATAGGCCGGGCGCTGCTTGACCTCTTCGTAAATGCGGCCCACGTACTCGGCCAGCACGCCCATGGACAGCAACTGGATGCCGCTGAAGAACATCATGCCCACCACGATCGTGGCGTAGCCCGGGACGGCAATGCCGGAGATGAAGTACTCCGCCACCACCCAGGCGCCGTAGCTCAGCGACAAGGCGGACAACGCCATTCCCAGCACGGTCAGGGCGCGTAGCGGTGCGGTAGAAAACGCCAGCATGCCAGTCAAGGCCAGTGACATGGCGCCGCGCAGGCCAAAGTTGCTGCGCCCGTCCAGTCGGGGGAGCGGCTGATAACCAATGGCCGTGCTGTTGAAACCCACCCAGGCGTACAGGCCCTTCATGAAGCGGTTGCGCTCGGGCATGCTTTTGAGAGCCTCCACCACCTTGCGGTCCATCAGGCGGAAATCGCCCGCGTTGGGCGGTATCTTCACCCGGCTGCCCCAGTTCACCAGTTTGTAGAACAGGCCGGTCAGGCTGACTTGCAGGGTTGACTGGTCGTCGCGTGTCTCGCGCACGGCGTACACCACGTCAGTGCCTTCGCGCCACAGGCGCAGCATCTCAGGCAGCAGCGCCACAGGGTGTTGGCCGTCGGCGTCCATCAACACCACCACCTCGCCACGGCAGGCGTCCAGTCCTGCGGTCAGGGCGGGTTCTTTGCCAAAATTACGCGACAGCTTGAGGTACACCAGCTCGGGGTAGCTGGCGCACAGGGACTGCATGACAAAGGCGGTGTCGTCGTGGCTGCCATCGTCGACCACGATCAACTCCATGCGATCGCTCAAGGCGCCCAGGGTGGCCAAGATGCGCGGCAACAGAGCGCCGAGATTGCGCGCTTCGTTATAGGCGGGGACGATGCAGGAGAGGGAGGGAGACAGGTCGGTACGGGGGTTCATGCGCGCATCATGCCAAAAGAATCGGTCGCCCCGCCTGACAGGCTGCTTTTTTTTCATCATTTTGGCCAAAACCGCGCCTGATGGGGCCCCAAATGCCGGGCTGGGGGGCGGGGTCGGGCTGGCCGGACTGGCCGCCCTCGTAAAATCTCGCCATGCTGTCTGTAAAAATTGAATTGCTCGCTGCCCTGGCGCAGGCCCTGGACCAACTCTCGCCCGGTGCTGGCGCTAAAGCCGCGTTTGAGTCGCCCAAGGTGGCCGCCCACGGTGACCTGGCCACCACCGCCGCCATGCAACTGGCCAAGCCCCTCAAGCTCAATCCGCGCCAACTCGCCGAGAGTCTGCGCACCGCTTTGCTGGCCGCTACGCCTTTCCAACGCTGGGTGGAGGCGGTGGATATTGCTGGTCCTGGCTTCATCAACATCAAACTCAAGCCCGAGGCCAAGCAGCAAATCGTGCGCGAGGTGCTCACGCAATCCAGCGCCTTTGGCAGCCAGCGCGCCAACGGCCACCGCATGCTGGTGGAGTTTGTCTCGGCTAACCCGACCGGCCCTTTGCACGTGGG
>JBIKZP010000313.1:0-3824 GCA_044354655.1 Rhodoferax sp.
TGCCCTGCAGCAGGGCATTCACGATGCGGGCATCGGCCAAATCAACGCTCAATGAAGGAAGTTGTACCGCTTTCAGGCAATCCAGCGCCAGTTGCAGCGTCTCCAGATCGGCTTCCAGACCCGCGTGGCCATAAATTTCAGCCCCAAACTGCATGGGTTCGCGGGTGGCATGCGGGCCACTGGGACGGGTATGAAGCACTGGGCCGCAGTAGCACAGGCGCGTGACGCCTTGGCGGTTGAGCAAGTGGGCATCAATGCGGGCGACTTGTGGTGTGCTGTCAGCCCGCAAGCCCATCATGCGGCCCGAGAGCTGGTCGACCAGCTTGAAGGTTTGCAGGTCAAGCGCTTGGCCGGCACCGGTTAGCAAAGACTCCAGGTGTTCAAGCAAAGGGGGCATGACCAACTCGTAGCCATAGCAGCGCGCCATGTCCAGCAAGTTTCTACGCAGTTCTTCGATGTGCCGCGCTTCGGACGGCAAGACATCGGCAATGTGATCCGGTAGGACCCAAGCAGACATGTGATTTAGGGGGCTGTTAAAACCCTGATTTTACCGGGCTAACTTGCCGGAAATCGTTAGAGCAGCCACCAAATCGTCAGCAAGCCGCACAGAATGCAGCACATTGCGAAGAAACGCAGCTGTCCATCGTTCAAAGCCAACACTTGGGTGAACATGCGGCGCCAGCCCGAGGGAGAAATAAAAGGAAAAAGGCCCTCGATGATTAACACGAGGGCCAATGCCAGCCAGAGGCTGTCGGCTTCCAAAGGGCTTACTTTTTAGCGGGTGCCGGCGCGGCAGGCACGCTGCCACGGAAGGTTTTAAAGAACTCTGACGAGGCGGGGTCTACCACCATCACATCGCTTTTCTTGTTGAAGGTGGCTTTGTAGGCCTCGAGGCTGCGGTAAAACTGGGCAAACTGTGGGTCGCGGCCAAAGGCCTGGGCATAAATGCGCGCGGCCTGGGCATCGCCCTCGCCTTTGATTTTTTGGGCATCGCGGTAGGCATTGGCTACCGTGACTTCGCGCTGGCGATCTGCATCGGCGCGAATTTTTTCACCTTCAGCCGCACCCGTGGAGCGCAGCTCGTTGGCCACGCGCTTGCGTTCGGCTTCCATACGGCGGTAAACCGATTCGGTGATAGCGTCCACATAGTCTGCACGGGTGATGCGCACGTCCACCACGTCCACACCCCAAGGCTTGGCACCTTTGACTTTTTCCAGCACTTCTGCCTTCACGTCAGCCGTTAAGGCTTCGCGTTTGGTAGACAAAAGCTCCTTGACCGTGCGCTTGTTGATTTCTTCCTGAAACGCATTGCGAACCACACGGTTGAGTTGGTTGGCACCTTCGGTTTCGGTCAAGCCCACATTACGGATGTACTGGGTAGGCTCCGAGATGCGCCAGCGCACGTACCAGTCAATAACGACGCGTTGCTTTTCGGCAGTCAGCATGGGCTCGGTGTCGGAGGTTTCTAGCGTCAGCAAGCGCTTGTCAATGTAGGACACGTTTTGAAATGGCGGAGGCAGCTTGAAGTTCAGACCGGGCTCGGTGATGACCTCCTTGATCTGACCCAGTGCGTAGACCACGCCGAATTGGCGTTGGTCCACTACAAAAAGCATGGAGCTCGCCAATGCCAGCATGACGAGAAGTGAAGAAACAATAAATCCAAGCCGGTTCATTTTGGGCTCCTAGCGTGTGTCGCGCTCACGTGAGCGGGTTGCATCCCGAACACGAGCATCTGGGGAAGGGACTGCCGTGGCAGCAACTGGCGCAGCAGGGGCAGCCACTGCATTCAGCGCAGGATCAGCACCTGGGCTGGTCATCTGCAAAACCTTGTCTAAAGGCAGGTACAGCAAGTTGGAGCCCTGTTTGGAGTCCACCAAAACTTTGGTGACATTGCTGTAAATTTGCTGCATCGTGTCCACATACATGCGGTCACGCGTGACCTGTGGGGCTTTTTGGTACTCTGCCAGCACCGATGCGAAGCGTTGGGCATCACCCTGGGCTTGCGACACGATTCTGGATTTGTAGGCGTCGGCCTCTTCTTTCAGCCGGGAGGCAGAACCAACCGCACGGGGAATGACGTCATTGGCATACGCCTGTGCTTCATTTTTAGCCCGCTCACGCTCTTGACCGGCTTTCAGCACATCATCAAATGCAGCCTGCACCTGCTCGGGTGGACGCACGCCGCCTTGTTGCAAGTTGATGCCCACCACTTCAATACCTACTTTGTAGCGGTCAAGTATTTGTTGCATGAGTGCGCGAACGCGGGTGGCAATCTGGTCACGCTCTTCAGACAAGGCGCTGTCCATGCGCATCTTGCCCACGACTTCACGCACTGCTGTTTCAGCAGCTTGAACCACGGCTTCGCTGGGGTTTTTACTTTCAAACAAAAAGGCGCGGGCGTCACTCAAACGGTACTGCACGGCAAATTTGATCTCGACGATGTTTTCATCTTCCGTCAGCATGGCCGACTCACGCAGGCCTGTAGCCTTGATGACGTTGTCGCGGCCCACATCGACCGAGCGAATCTGCGTCACAAAAATGAGCTCATGGCGCTGGATGGGAAACGGCAGGCGCCAGTTGAAACCGGCCCCTGCCGTGCTTTTGTATTTGCCAAACTGCGTAATCACAGCTTGCTGACCCTCTTGAACGATGAAGAAGCCCGTGCCGAGCCAAATCAGCAGGACCACGGCAGCAATCAAGCCTGCGCCAATACCGGCATTCTTCATATCAGGCTGGAAACCCCCACCTGAACCATCGCCGCCACCGCCCTGGCCTGGCTTGGGGAGGCCGGAGAACAAACCACTGAGTTTGCGGTTGAAGTCGCGCCACAGTTCATCAAGATCAGGCGGACCCTGGTTGGGCTTGCGGTTGCGCTGGGGTGCTGCTTTGGGCGCATCATCCGGCTCGTCCTTGGTACCCGATTCGGGTGGTGGTTTTCCCTCTTCGGCGGGACGGTCTTCGCTACGGCCCCAACGGGGGTCGTTCAGGTTAAACATTCCGCGGAATCGCTCCGGAAGGTTCGCTAGGCGATATCTGCTCAAATGAAGTTTCATTGCTTCTTCTCGTTAAATTCGTTACCGGATTGTGTCCAAACCGAAAGAGGCCTCATGATCGTCAAGGTAATTGGGAACCAACGTGCCTTTCACTGGCCCATCCATCACCCAGCGAGCCAGTTGCTGACGCAGTGCGGGAAGGCCCTCCCCGTCTTTGGCACTTAAAAACAGACGCGGGGTTTGAACCCCCGCCACTTCAAAGAAGTCCTCCAGCTGAAGCGGTCGACGCTCGTCCTCCAGGGCATCTAGTTTATTAAAAACCAGCAACTGGGGAATTTCGGCCGCACCAATTTCTTGCAACACCTGCTGAACCTCAGTAATCTGCTCCAGGTAATTCGGGCTTGAAGCATCCACCACATGAATCAGCAAATCGGCATCAACCGCCTCTTGCAGTGTTGCTTGGAAGGCGTCAATCAGTCCGTGCGGTAAATCTCGAATGAAGCCGACGGTGTCGGACAGCGAGACCGAACGGCCCGCCTCTCCGAGGTAAAGCTGGCGCGTGGTGGTGTCCAAGGTGGCGAACAACTGGTCCGCGGCATAAGCACGGGCTTTCACCAAGGCGTTGAACAATGTTGACTTGCCCGCGTTGGTGTAACCCACCAGCGAAATATTGAAGGCGTCACGGCGTTCGCGCTGGCGGCGTTGGGTCTGCCGTTGGCGTTTGACCTTGTTCAGGCGCTCTTTGATCTTCTTGATGTTGTCGCCAATCATGCGCCTGTCGAGCTCAATCTGGGTTTCTCCTGGGCCGCCGCGCATACCAATACCGCCGCT
>JBIKZP010000314.1:0-3805 GCA_044354655.1 Rhodoferax sp.
GGTATCCAGGCCGTGGTGCTGGAAGCCAACCAGACCGCCTGGGGTTGCTCCAGCCGCAGCGGTGGCCAGGGCCAAAACGCCAGCGGCCGCCTGACCCGTTCGCAATGGATTGAACGCTGGGGCCTAGAGACGGCTAAGAAGCTCGACACCGAGATTCGCACCGGCTTTGAGAACTTCAAGGCGCTCACGCGCGAGATTGATTGCGATGCCTTTGACGGCGGTCATTTGTATGTGGCACACCGCAAAGAAAAAGTGGCTTACCTGAAAGAGCAAACCCGGGTGCGGCGCGACATTTTTGGCTACAAAGCCAAGATGCTAACGACCGAAGAATTGCACGAACAATATTGCGACGAACGCGACGCCCATGGCGCCATGTGGGAGCCCGAAGGGGTGGGCATTCACCCGCTCAAGTTCACCTTTGGTTTGATGCGCAAAGCGCGCGCGCTGGAGGTGAAAGTGCATACCGCCAGCCCGGTGCAGGGCTGGCAAACCATCAACGGCGTGCACCACCTGCAAACCCCTGGTGGCGTGGTACGCGCCCGGCGGGTGGCGGTGTGCACCGGCGGCTACACCGGGCAGGGGCTCAACCCGCTGCTCAAAAACAAGATACTGCCCATCTTGTCCAACTCGGTCACCACGCGGGTGCTAACGGCGGCAGAACTGGCCGCCACCAACTTCCGCTCACAAACCTTCTTGACCGACACGCGCACGCTGCGTTTTTACTACCGCCTGTTGCCCGACAACCGGCTGCAACTCGGCAGCCGTAGCGCTATCAGCGGGGCCGACTCCGAAGACCCCGGTCACCTCAAGCTGCTCACCGACGCGATTGCGCGCAAGTTCCCGCCTTTGGCCGGTATTGAAATTGAGCACTCCTGGTGGGGCTGGGTCGATGTCAGCCACGACATGATGCCGCGCATTGCCCGTCCCGACCCCGCACAAACGGTGTGGCACGCGGTCGGCTACGGCGGCAACGGCGTCTCGTTCTCCACCTGGGCCGGCAAGCGCCTGGCCGAGCGGGTGGCGGGCAAAGACGCAGGACAAGCGGTGTTCAATCTGCCTATCTACAACTCGCCGCTGGAATACCCCAACCTGTTCAACGTGGTGCGCTCTCAAGCCTTTGCCCCTTTTAGACGCTTTGGCCAATACTTTTTGTACAAGTGGTACTGGATGCAGGACGAGCTGTAAACACTTGTAAACCCTGAAACCGCCTGTGACGGCGGAATAACTTAATTGCTTTTATATAGTTAGTCTGGCTTTTCTTTGGTTAGTATTCAACCTCTTCTTTACTAGGCAACCCCATGAACCACCTGACCCTCTCCCGTCGCAAGTCTCTGGCACTGGCCCTGTTGGCCGCGCTGCCGCACATGAGCTCTCTCGCTGCCCCCGAGGCGCCCAAGCGCGGCGGCACGCTGGTGGTGGGTTCCACGCAGGTCATGCGCCACGTCAACGGCGCGGTGCAGTCCGGCATTGCCACGGCCATGCCCAGCACGCAAATTTTTGCCAGCCCGCTGCGCTTTGACGACAAATGGAATGCCCAGCCCTACCTGGCTGAGAAATGGTCGCTCGCGGCCGATGGCAAGTCTTTGACGCTGAACCTTCGCAAGGGCGCGGTGTTCCATGACGGCAAGCCCATCACCTCGGAAGACGTGGCTTTCTCCATCATGTCCATCAAGGCCAACCACCCTTTCACCACCATGTTTGGCCCGGTGGAAAAAGTGGAAACCCCAGATGCGAACACCGCCATCATCCGCATGAGCACGCCGCACCCGGCCATCATTCTGGCCATGGCGCCAGCGCTGTGCCCCATCATTCCGAAGCACATTTACGGTGACGGCACCGACCTTAAAGTGCACCCCCGCAACAGCAACGATGTGGTGGGCTCCGGGCCGTTTCGCATGACCGAGTTCAAGGCCGGCCAGCGCGTGGTGCTGGAACGCTTTGACAAATTCTTCCTGGCGGGCAAACCCTACCTGGACAAGATCATCATCAACGTCAACCCCGACTCCAACAACCTGTTGTTGGGCTTGGAGCGCGGCGAATACCAAATGCTGCCCTACGCCACCAGCTCTTCAGAACTCAAGCGCATTGCCGCCAATCCGGCTTTGAACCTGACGAACAAAGGCTTTGAAGGCATTGGCTCCTTGAACTGGCTGGCCTTCAACACCGCCAAAAAACCGCTCAACGATGTGAACGTGCGCAAAGCCATCGCCCTGACCATCGACAAGAAATTCATCAGCAAGGCTCTGCACGGCGGCTTCTCGCAGCCGGCCGACGGCCCCATTGTGGCCAGCAGCCCGTTTGCCATTCCTGACGTCATCACCTACCCGCTGGACCTGAAAAAAGCTGCCGAGTTACTTGATGCCGCCGGCTTCAAAGCAGGCGCCAATGGCGAGCGCATGAAGCTCAGCATTGATTACATTCCTGGTGGCGACGAGCAGCAAAAAAATGTGGCCGAGTACATCCGCGCGCAGCTCAAGAAAGTGGGCGTCACGGTAGAAGTGCGCGCCTCGGCCGACTTCCCGTCCTGGGCCAAGCGCATGGCCACGCGTGACTTTGACATGTCCATGGACACCGTCTTCAACTGGGGCGACCCCGTCATTGGCGTGCACCGCACCTACCTGTCCACCAACATCCGCCCGATTGTCTGGACCAACACCCAGTCTTACAACAACCCCAAGGTGGATGAGTTGCTCAACACCGCCGGTAGCTTGCTTGACCCGACCAAACGCAAGGCCTACTACGCCACGTTCCAAAAAATCGTGACCGACGAGTTGCCGATTCACTTCATCAACAACACGCCGTACCACACCGCCAGCAGCAAAAAGGTCATGAACGTGCCCACCACGATCTGGGGCCCCGCGTCGCCGTATGACGAGGTGTACTTCAAGTAAGTTGTCTAACGCCTGGCACGGATGCAGACGCTGAAATTACTCGCCTCACGACTCGCCCAGGGCCTGGCCCTGGTAATGGCCGTGGTGGTGCTCAATTTTGTGCTGGTGCATGCCGCGCCCGGTGACCCGGTGGAAACCATTGCCGGCGCCAGCGGCGGCATGGATGAAAAACTGCAGGCCGAGCTGCGCGCCAAGTACGGCCTGGACCAGTCACTGCCCGTGCAACTGGGCATTTACCTGGGCAAAGTGGTGCGTGGCGATCTGGGCTACTCCTACTTCTTCAACCTGCCGGTGTCAGACCTGATTCTTGAGCGCGTGCCCGCCACGCTGCTGCTGGTGCTGACCTCGGTGCTGACGGCATTTTTAATCGGCACCACGCTGGGCGTTTTGTCCTCGCGCAAACCCAACGGCTGGCTGTCGCAACTCATCAATGTGATGTCCCTGGTGGGTTTTGCGGCGCCGGTGTTCTGGATGGGAATGCTGCTGATTATTTTGCTGGCCAGCATTTTCCCGGTCTTCCCGGTGTCGGGCATGCGCGGCATCGAGTCCAGCGGGCAGGGCTGGGCCGACGTGGTGGATGTGCTGCACCACCTGGTGTTGCCCGCACTCACGCTGGGCTTGGTGTACCTGGCGCAGTACAGCCGCCTGTCGCGCGCCGCCATGCTGGACGTGCTGGGCGCCGACTACATTCGCACCGCCCGTGCCAAAGGCCTGCCTGAGCGCTTGGTGCTTTACAAGCATGCGCTGCGCAACGCCGTGCTGCCCGTGATCACTATTTTGGGCTTGCAGTTTGGCAATGTGCTGGCAGGCGCCATCGTGGTGGAAACCGTTTTCAACTGGCCCGGCCTGGGCCGGCTGGCGTTTGAGTCGGTGCTGCGGCGCGACTACCCCACCATTTTGGGCGTGCTGTTGTT
>JBIKZP010000315.1:0-3792 GCA_044354655.1 Rhodoferax sp.
GGCGGGCAGACGCGAGGCAAAGGTGGGTTCGCCAAGGTACAGGTCCGCGTTGAACAGTGGAAAAGGGCCGCGCTCACGGGCCAGCTCTACCGAGGCGTCGTACGCGGTGTCTCGCATCAGCTCAGCCATATGTTGTGCCATGTCGCGCGCCTCGGGTGTGTCATAGCGCAGGCCCAGCATCACTAGCGCGTCGCCTAGGCCGGTAAAGCCCAGGCCAACACGGCGCTTGCTGCGGGCTTCTTCTTGTTGTTGGGGCAATGGCCACACGGTCACGTCCAGCACGTTGTCCAACATGCGAACGGCCAAGCGCGCCACGTCGCAAAACGCGACCTCATCAAAACGGGCTTCGGTTTGAAAAGCTTGGTCGATAAAACGTGTCAAATCAATCGAGCCCAGGCAGCAACAGCCGTAAGGCGGCAAGGGCTGCTCCGCACAGGGGTTGGTGCTGGCAATGGTCTCGCAGTAAGACAAATTGTTGTCGCGGTTGATGTGGTCTAGAAACAGCACGCCGGGCTCGGCATGGTCGTAGGTGGAGCGCATGATCTGGTCCCACAAATCGCGTGCCGGCAGGCGCCGGTAAATCCAGGCGCCGCTGTCTTTGTCCTGGTAAGCACCGGCAGCTTTTTGTGCCAGGCCGGGCTCAGCGTGGTGCAACAGCGAGAACTCTGCGTTGTTTTGTACGGCCTGCATGAAGGCGTCAGTCACCCCCACCGATAGGTTGAAGTTTTTCAAATCACCCGCGTCCTTGGCGTGGATGAATTCTTCAATGTCGGGGTGGTCGCAGCGCAGCACGCCCATTTGCGCACCGCGGCGTGCCCCGGCCGACTCCACCGTTTCACAAGAGCGGTCAAACACGCGCATGTAACTCACCGGTCCGGACGCACTGCTTTGCGTGCTGCCGACCCAGGCACCCCGTGGGCGAATGCGTGAGAAGTCATACCCCACGCCACCACCACGGCGCATGGTTTCGGCGGCTTCAGTCAGCGCCGTATAGATACCCGGGTGGCCGTTTTCCTCATGGGCAATAGAGTCTCCTACGGGCTGGACAAAGCAGTTGATCAAGGTGGCCGCTAGGTCGGTGCCAGCCGCTGATTGAATACGACCGGCGGGGAGAAATCCACTTTGTAGCGCGTGCAAAAACCGGGCTTCCCAGGTGGCTTGTTGCGCTGGCGCTTCGGCCTGGGCCAGGGCTCGCGCAACGCGCTGATTTACATCAAGAATGCTGCGCTCACTGCCTTTGCTGTATTTTTCAAGCAATACTTCTTCGCTGATTGCTTGTGGGGATAACACGGTTTTTTTAATCGTTTTTTTGATGGTTTTTTGTGACATGATGGGTCCAGAAAGATACGTTGAAATAGTAGGTCTGACCCCCTTCAAAGTGATTGACCTGCAACAAGCTTTCTGAGAACAAAACCCCTATGACTATTTCTAACTTTGACGATCTTTTGAAGGCCGCGCGCCAGCAAACGCAGCCTCAGCGTTTGCTGTTTGTCTTTGCCAGTGCTGACCTGCCCGAGGACGCTACTGCGGCACAGCAGGCTAGTTTTCTGGCGGGGCAGGGTGGCGCCTTGGTGCCCCAGATGTGCGTGGACAAAACCCCTGACGAACTGAATTCATTTGCTGACCTGGTGCAAGAGTCGCTTGAGTTTTCAAAGGCCTGGAGCATCGTGTTTGTTGCCGCACTGGCGGGCAGTGCAGGCGTGGCACCCACTGCAGAAACGGCTCAAAAAGCTTTGCAACGCATGGTGGAGTCCATCAAGGCGGGAACCCTGGGCACCCTGATTCCCTTTGATCGCGAAGGCGAAACCGTCACCCTCAGTTAAACCGGCTGGTGTGGGGCCAGGGAGTCTTCCATCATCGGATAAGGCCCTGTTCCGCTATGCGAGGCGGTGGAGGCCGGCACAAACGCGCCGCTTTGGACATCAAACACATGTACCTCACCTTCTTCAATCACATAGTGCCAGCCATGTAGTGTCAGTTGCTGTTGTTCCACCTGTTGACGAACCATGGGGTAGTCCATCAGACGTTCGAGTTGCAAGACCACGGCACGCTGCTCGGTACGGCGTAAGGCTTCGGGACTGACCTGTACGGGCAGCACGGCTTCACGTCCCAATTGCAACCAGGCCTGCAGATTTATGGCACGCGGGTCGGGTTCTTCATAAAGGGCGCGAATACCCCCGCAGTGGCTGTGACCGCACACCACAATTCGCGACACCTTCAGGTTTAAAACCGCAAACTCAATCGCCGCTGCGGTGCCGTGGTAGCCCACCCAACGCCGTGTCGGCTCCTGCGGACTGGGATCCCCCGGGGCGTCAGTACCGCAGTCTTGCGCAGTACTTTCTAGAAAGCCGTCATACGGTGGCACAAAGGCCCCCACGTTGCGCACAATGAAGAGCTCACCCGGGCCAGTGCCCGTCAGCAGGTAGGGCACCAGGCGTGAATCCGAGCAACCGATGAACAAAATGGTGGGGTGTTGACCGTCTTCCACCAGGCTTTGAAACTGCGCCTGAACCCCAGGGAAGGTGTGGTCGTGAAACCGGCGTAACCGGTGCAGCAGCTCGTCAGTCACAGGTCTGACCGGCTACTGAAGCAAAGGGGTATCAGCCGACTCAAGAATCACCCCTTCAATCACGGCTTGCCCGGCCAGCAGTTGTAAGAACTGGCGCAAGGCGGTGATGTAGCTGGTTTGGCGCAGTGCCATGGCCACGGCGCCACTGACCGATGAATAGGCCTGAGCCACGCCAGGCTCCCGCGCCAGCACTTCCACCACATGCAATCCAAAACGGCTGTGCACCAGGCGCGGCAGTACGCCGACCTCTGAGTGGCCAAACAGCTCTTTGGCAAATTCGGGCGCGCAGTCCGATGCACTCAACCAATCCAGCATGCCACCTTGTGCGCCGCTGGGGCAATTGGACAAGGTTTGGGCGGCTTTGGTGAACGCATCCTCCTGGCTCTGGCCGTTGTAGCAACGCACATCGAGCAACGTGGTCTCGGCACGGTTGCGAAGTGCCACCACATCAACCCCCTGGGTCACAGCAAACAAGATGTGGCGAACCTGAATTTTTTCACCCGTGCTGTAGGTCGCCTGATGCGCCGCATGGTGCCGCCGGCAGGCCTCTTCAGAGGGTTCTGGAATAGTCAGGCTGTGTTCCAGCACTTGCTCAATGGCGCTGCTGGCCGCTTCGCTGAGGACACCATCGGCGGCGGGCATATCGTCAGCGTCCAGCAGGTCTTCGGCAATCGCGGCTTGGCGCAGCAGTTCAGAGTAGGCGCGCTGACGCAGCGCTTCGGCACTGACTTGTTCACCCGCTGTGTGCAGTAGTACGCCGTTGATGCTGGCGGGTTGGTTGGGGGCTGACGAGAGTGTTGGCATGGTGTGCTTTCTTAAACGCCAGCGCCAGGTTGGCGTGGCTGGTTATGGCCGGCAGGTACATTCATACGCCGAGCGCGTACCACCTGATAAGGGCGCACCAGATATGCCAGCGTGCCAAAGCCGCTCCATACATGGACCAGACGGGTAAAAGGAAAGATGAAGAAAATACTCATGCCCAAAAACATGTGCATCTTGAAAATCCACCCCGCCTGCGCCAGCAGTTCAGGCGCACCCGTACGAAACGTGACGATGTACTGGGCCCATTGCGCCAACTGCATCATCATGCTGCCATCGAGGTGTTGGGCCGACAGGGGGATAGTAGCCAGGCCCAGGGCCAGCTGTAGCCACAAAAGCACCAGTAAAACAATGTCGCTCACCTTGGAGTTGATGCGAATGCGTGGCTCAAACAAGCGACGGTG
>JBIKZP010000316.1:0-3785 GCA_044354655.1 Rhodoferax sp.
CGGCCTGCCCACCGTGCTGGTGAACGACATGCGCGCCGTGCAATGGGGCAAGTTGCTGCTCAACCTGAACAACCCCGTTAATGCCCTGTCGGATCTGCCCCTGCGCGAAGAGTTGCTCAACCGCGATTACCGGCGCGTGTTGTCAGCCCTGCAAACCGAAGCACTGGCTGCGCTGGACCGCGCCGGTATTACCCCGGCCCAAGTGGCCAGCGCGCCGCCGCGCCTGCTGCCCCATTTGCTCAAGCTGCCCAACTGGCTGTTCACGCGTCTGGCCGCCCGCATGTTGCGCATGGACCCCAGCGCTCGCTCTTCCATGTGGGACGACGTGCAACTCGGTCGCACCACCGAGATTGACGACCTGTGCGGTGCCGTGACGCGTCTGGCGGCTCAGCATGGCAGTAACGCACCGCTCAATGCAGCCATGGGCCAGCTGATGGCCGCACACCGCCGCGGACAGCGTTTGAGCGGCCCGAACCTGCGTCAGGCATTGCAGCTTTGAGGCCACGCAACGCGCGCCAAGGTTTGCGCGCCTCGTGTGGTTTTCAAAACCTTGCCGGACTGGGCCCTGCCGATCGAACAGCTCAACCAGTCCTTGCACCAGCCCTTCCCCTCGGGCAGGGCTCAGGTACAGTGCGGGCTGTTGAGAAAAATGCCATTCAAGGGAGCGCATGAACACCACCCTACGCAGTATTCAAAACCTGGAGGTTTTTGTAGAAGGCAAGGGCCCCCACACCATACTGATGCTGCACGGCTGGCCCGACACCTACCGCCTGTGGGACAGCACGGTGCAAGCCCTGGCGCCCCAGTTTCAGTGCGTGCGCTTGAGCTTGCCGGGCTTTGACCTGGAAAAACCTGCCCGCCCCACGTCCTTGGCCGACATGAGCGCACTGTTGCTGGCCGTGGCAGACAGCGTCAGCCCCGGCGCACCCGTGACACTGCTGATGCACGACTGGGGCTGCATGTTTGGCTACGAATTTGCCGCCCGCCACCCGGAGCGTGTGGCGCGCATCGTGGCGGTAGACATTGGCGACCACAATTCCACGTCGTTTCAGCAATCCCTTTCCAGCAGCGCGAAGTGGCAAATTTTCAGCTACCAGATCTGGCTGGCACTGGCCTGGTACTTGGGCAAATCTGTCCATGCCGCCCTGGGCAACCGCATGACGCGCTGGATGGCGCGCGCCCTGCGTTACCGCGCCAACCCCCAAGCCATGGGCTGGCAGATGAACTACCCCTACGCCATGCAATGGTTCGGCCTGGCCGGCGGCTTCAAGCGGGCTGCGCCCATCGCGCCTCACTGCCCGTTGCTGTACATCTACGGTGCGCGCAAACCATTCATGTTCCACAGCCCCGCCTGGCTGGCCGAGCTCGCGGCGCGTCCCGGCAACTCCGTCCAGCCATTCAACACGGGCCATTGGGTCATGGTGGACCAAACCGCTGCCTTCAACACCTGCGTACAGCAGTGGCTCACAACCGGCGCCAACCCGGCAGCCTGACCTGATAGGAAACCCCATGAACCCGCTCACCCGCCCTGCCCCACCCCAAGTTCTGGCCTTTGATATTTTTGGCACCGTGGTGGACTGGCACAGCGGCATTTCGCGCGAAGTGCACGCCCTGTGCCCGAACGTAGACGCTAACGCTTTTGCGCTGGCCTGGCGCGCGGGCTACCAGCCTGCCATGCAACGCGTGATGTCAGGCGAACTGGGCTGGACCCTGATTGACGACCTGCACCGCCTGATTCTGGAGGACGTGCTCCAAGACTTTGGCATCACCCATCTGAGCGATTGGCAAAAGCAGCATCTCAACACCGCCTGGCACCGGCTCGACCCCTGGCCCGATGTGGTGGCGGGCCTGACACGGCTGAAAACGCGCTTTGTGATCTGCACACTGTCCAACGGCAATATTCGCCTGCTCACGCACATGGCCAAGCACGGGGGTCTGCCCTGGGACTGCATTCTGTCGGCCGAGGTCTTCAAGGCCTACAAGCCCGACCCCGCCACTTACCTGGGCGTAGCCCGGGTGTTTGACCTGGCGCCTGCGCAAGTGATGCTGGTGGCTGCGCACCAGGACGATCTGGCCGCCGCCCGCGCCTGCGGTTTACAAACTGCGTACATTGAGCGCCCGCTGGAGATGGGTGCCGGGCAGCCCAAAGATGTGTCGCCTGACCCTGCCAATACCTGGCACGCCCGAGATTTACTGGTTCTGGCCGATCTACTGGGTTGCTGAGCCGCACCCGCTAACGGCTGGCAACAAACGTACCGCTCAGCAATTCTGGCAAGCGCGCAGCGCTCATCTTGAAACCACAGGCCTGTGCATGGCCACCTCCGCCCAGACTCTCCGCCAAGGGGATGCAGTTGAAGTTGCGCTGAGAGCGCAGCCCGGCTTTCACCGCGCCGGTTTTATCGATGCTCCACATCAGGGCAAACGCGTGGCCTTGCTTGGACAGCAGGTCACCCACCACGCTGTGAAAAGCGCCCGGGGCGTTGACCATCACCCCGCTGATGCCGTTAAACACCAGGGCTTGTGCACCTTCGACAATGCCTTCACACAGTTTGCTGAATTTCTCGTCCATGGCGCGCCCGCGCTCAATGTAGGCGGCGTGCTGCTGTGCGTCAAAGCGAGCAATCTCGTGCCAGCGCTCAAACGTATGGGGCTCCATGTCCAGCGCGGCCAGAAAGCCGGGACTTTCAGAGTATTGCCAGACCCAAATATCGCGGTCTTCCACAAAACGCACCAGGTCGGGTAGCGGCTGCTCCCTCTGGAAGAATTCCCAGGCCAGGCGCGCGCCTGATTTGTTCATGTCGAAATGCACCACGCCGCAGCGGCAGGCAAAGCCGTCGAGCTTTTCAGCGGCGCTGCGGTGGTGGTCCAGCATCACCAGTTTGGCGGCCTGCGCTTCTATGGCTTGCATCAGCGCCAGGGAAAATGAAAAATCCAGAATATAGACCGCACGCCCCGCCAAGTCGGGCAGGTCAGCCACCGATTTGATGTCGCCGTGGTCCAGTCCCAAAAATTCGGCTTGGCCCTCGTAAAACAGCCAGGCTGCAAGCGCGGCTGCAAAGCCGTCCGGGCAATATCGGCCGTGGTAAATCACCAGCGGGCGAGGATCGTTTTTGTCGGGTTGAATCAGAAGACTCAGCGGCAGCAGGCTTTTCATGGTGGCTCGATGTGGTTAACAGAAGGATAAATACCAAGGTGCGGTTGGCGCAGTCAGTTAGAACGTCAATGGGCGCCGGCGCTGGGCACCAGGGCGAGCAACCAGCGCCGGTAGTGCCGGGTCAGGCGTTTGGTACGCAATTGATCCAACAGCAGACTCATCACGGCACTGAGGCCAGGTTTGGGCTGCTGGCCGTCGCCAATGCGGTGCAACTGGCGTTTGATCAGTGCCATGGTAGCCAACGCGGCCAGCACTTTGTTCTTGAGTTTATTCACGGGGCGGGGCGCATCCAGCGCGTGCCCTTCGCGCCAAGCCAGCGGCAACGCGGGGTTCATGGCCAACGCGGTGGCCATGCCCACCATGGCCACGCCCTGACCCAGCACACGCTGAGCCACTTCGAGGCGGCCTATGCCGCCAGTGGTCATGATCGGCATGCTGGCGGTTTTGGCTATCTCTTGAGCAAAGGTCAAAAAATAAGCTTCGCGGGCCAGGCTGCGGCCGTCTCTTGACTGGCCTTGCATGGCGGGCGCCTCGTAGCTGCCGCCGGACAACTCCACCAGGTCGACCCCCAGGCCACCCAGCATGTGCACCACCCCCGGGGCATCCCCTTCATCAAAGCCGCCACGCTGGA
>JBIKZP010000317.1:0-3783 GCA_044354655.1 Rhodoferax sp.
CAAGCGCAGATTTATCAAGAATTGCACCGGTGGTGGCAGGTATGCAGAATAGCTACAACCCATTGCGTTATTTTCCTGACCGTGCCCCTCTTTCAGAGCGCCCATACGCCTTGGTAAGTACCTGGTTAAAGAGCTGCATCGAACAGAATCTCGGAGAAAGCCTTACCAGAAGTGAAGAGGGTGACTTTGATTCACAGGTTTTTTCCAGAGAAGAACTTTCAAGATGGCTTTCAGCAAATTCGTACAAGTCAGTCTATCAATTTGATCCAAGTGTCATTTCAGTGGCTGAAGTGGGCGAAGATGCTCAAACTGAAAAACCACTTGGTACCACCGAGCGCAACACCCTGCTGACCATCATTGCAGCTATGGCAAAAGAGGCCAAGATCAATATCGACCCACCCGGCAAAGCTGCTGGTTATATCGAGGGTTTGACCGCTCAACTTGGAGCGCGTGTTTCAAAGCGCGCTATCGAAGATCATTTAAAGAAAATCCCCGATGCTCTTGGAACCCGCATGAAATAAGGATTTGGTTGGCAACTGCCAATTCAGTTTGGCAACTGCACCAACTGACAGCGCCAAAAACTGACAGTAACCCCATTGCAGCAACTAGCTGCAACAACCGCCGAAAGGCTACAGGGGGTTTCAATGTCAATTTTCAGAATGTCAGAAGTCAAAGCGGAGACCGGGCACCGTTCCCACGCCAGCATTTATACCGCCATCAAAAACGGCACCTTCACAACCGGGGTGGCCATTGGCCAACGCTCTGTAGGCTGGCCGTCCAACGAGGTGCAGGCCATCAACGCGGCGCGTATCGCGGGCAAGTCAGAAATTGAAATCAGGGAGTTGGTGAACCGGCTGCACGCAAAGCGCACCGAATTGGCTATGGCGTAAAGGCAGGCCATGATGCACACCACCACCCTGCAAAAGGCCGCTGGAGCGACAAACTCCAACGGCCAACACACTAATACCACCGGCGCTAATTTTCGCACTGACGGGGCCGTCAACGAAGCCCACCACGGCAAAGCCATTGCAACCCAATTGGCAAGCCTGGCACTGGCCGGCCACGCTGTCCACACCGGCAGCGCGGGAGACTTCACGGTTTGCAAATACGGCATGACCCGCTACTGCAAGGACTTTGCCGAACTCCAAGACTTCGCTAAAAAGTTGGGGGTGACGTCATGAGCGTATCCGCCTACCCTTTGCGCACACCGCCAGAAAAGCTGGCTGCACTTGAAGCTATCCGGCTGGCGCATCCCGGCACCAGCGGCAAGACGCAATGCCTTCGCATCCTGGCTGCTCTGGCCAAGTTCAGCATCACGACCTATGAGATCACGCGCTACCTGGACTGCTACGACGCACGGGCGCGAGTCATGCAACTGCGCAATGACGGTGCCGTCATCGTTACCCATTGGCGAACCATCGTGACAGACACCGGCGACAAACACCGCGTCGGACTGTACGCGATGGGGAACCAGCAATGAGCGACTCTATCGGGCAATTCCGGCAGGCCATTGAATCGGCCGGACTGACAGCCCCGGACGAGATTCACGATGACGGCGCTATTCATCGTTTCTCTACCAACGGGCGGCGCGGCGATGATTCGGGCTGGTACAGCTTGCACACCGACGGCGTCGCGGCCGGTTCATTCGGCTGCTGGCGTGGGGGCTTGCAATCTACCTGGTGCGCCAAATCAGACAACACCATGACGGCGGCTGAACTCGATAACCACCGGCAGCGCATCAAAGCCATGCAGGTGCAACGCGATGCCGATGTCACCCAGCGCCAGCAATCGGCGGCAACGGATGCAGCGCAGCGCTTGGCAGCGGCGACCACCCGCACCCAGCACGCCTACACCACGACCAAGGGCGTGCAAGGCTACGGCGTGAAGGTTGATCCGGCTGGTTCGCTGATCGTGCCCATGCGCGACACGGCGGGCAAGCTGCACAGCTTGCAAACCATCACCCCGGACGGCGACAAGCGGTTTCTACCTGGCGGGCGGGTGAAGGGCTGCTATCACTCAATAGGCCAACCGGCGGGCCTGCTGATCGTGTGTGAAGGCTACGCAACCGGCGCAAGCATTCATGAATGCACTGGCCACGCGGTGGCGGTGGCCTTCAACGCGGGCAACCTGGAGGCGGTGGCGCTGGCCTTGCGTGCCAAATATGCGACGCTCAAAATCATCATTGCAGCCGATGACGACCACCTGACTGCTGGCAACCCCGGCCTGACCAAAGCACGGGCGGCGGCGCTGGCAGTAGGCGGGTTGGTGGCGGTGCCTGAATTCTTTGGACACAACCGGCAAGACAAACACACCGACTTCAACGACCTGCACCAACTGGCCGGGGCTGGAGCTGTCAAGGCGGGCATTGATTCTGCTATCGAAATTGAATCGACTTACACAGGCCATACGAAAGCTGCAGAACAGATTGACGAGAAAAAAGCTGGAGACGATTTTATGGACTTGCACCGCAACGCTCCGAGTCCTGATCCCGCCTGTTTGTATGGGCTTATTGGTGACATTGCACGGGCAGGCAGCGCAGACACGGAGGCGAACCCCTACGCAATTGCAGCGACGGCGCTGGCCTATTTTGGGGCTGCTGTAGGGCGCGGGCCTTACATGGCAGTGGGTGACGACTGGCACCATGCAAACCTGTTTATGTTGCACGTTGGCAGATCGGCACGGGGGCGAAAAGGCACAGCAAAAAAGTTAGTTTTGCGACTGGCCAAAGCAGTGAAGGAAATGGACGAAAACCTGGCACCGCAGATTCACCGGGGCGGTCTATCAACCCGTGAAGGGCTGGCGCTACTGATTCATGACGGCTGGACAGAGGGCAGAACCGAAGTGCCATCAATTGACGATAAACGCCTGCTGGTTGTCGAATCAGAGTTTGCCAACATCCTGCACCAGTCCGGGCGCAACGGCAACACCCTAAGCCCGGCATTGCGCGATACATGGGACGGGGTGAGTATCAAGCCCGCAACCAAAACGAGCCGCGTGTGGGCATCAAACCCCCATATTTCCATGATCGCGGACGTGACGCCTTCGGAACTGCTGGACTTGATGCACTCTCGTGAACTCAGCAATGGCTTTGCCAACCGGTTCATTGTGTTTTGGGCCGAGGGCGACAAGGTAAACCCGTTCCCCAAGCCCACGCCACAACCCATGATTGATGAGTTGGCGCAACGGGTCGCCGGGGTATTGCGATTTGCGGGCGCTGATCGACACGTTGACCGGGATGTTTTGAGGGTTGAATTGTCTCCCGAGGCGGCATCACTTTATGCGCGGCTGTACCGGGGCGAACTGCGAGACAGATCGGCGGGCGAACGTATCGCAGGGCTGCTGGATCGACGAGCACCGGCCTTTCTGCGCATGGCCATGCTGTTTGCCCTGACCGACCAAAGCACCACGGTAGAGGCCGCGCATATTTATGCGGCGCAGGCCTGGGTTCGCTATTGGGTTGATTCGGTGAAGTTCATTTTTCAGTCTGCAATGGATGAAGCGGGCGCGGCGGAGGTATCGGATATGGGCGAAAAGATCACGGCCTATCTGAACGAGCATGGGCAGGCCAGCCGTTCAGAGTTGACTAAAGATTGCTTTGGGGGCCATGCCAGCAAAGACCGTATAGATCGGTCGCTGGACGAACTGCTGACGGCGAACCCGCCGGTTATCGTTGTTGAAACCATGCCAAGGCCAAAGGGCGCATCTGGCACGCCGACAAAAATCTATAAACCCCGTGCGAACTGTGCGAAGTCTGCGAACTGTGGCGCGGGCACTAGGTTTGCG
>JBIKZP010000318.1:0-3782 GCA_044354655.1 Rhodoferax sp.
CTAGAGGACGTGCACCTCAACATCGAAGCGCGCCTGACCCAGCTGGTGGGCATGGCCGGCAAGCGCCTGCACACGGGCCGCAGCCGAAACGACCAGGTGGCCACCGACGTGCGCCTGTGGCTGCGCGGAGAGATTGACCTGATCAGCGGCCTGCTGACCGACCTGCAAAAGGCGTTGCTGGGGGTGGCCGAGAAGAACGTCGAGGTGATACTGCCTGGCTTTACCCACCTGCAAGTGGCGCAGCCCATCAGCTTTGGCCACCACATGCTGGCCTATGTCGAAATGTTCAGTCGCGACGCCGAGCGCATGCTGGAGGTGCGCCAGCGCACCAACCGCCTGCCGCTGGGCGCAGCCGCCCTGGCCGGCACCAGCTACCCGCTGGACCGCGAGCGCGTAGCCAAAACGCTGGGTATGGTGGATGCGCAAGGCCAGCCCCAGGTCTGCCAGAACAGCCTGGACGCCGTGAGCGATCGCGACTTTGCCATTGAATTCACCGCCGCCGCCAGCCTGTGCATGGTGCACATCAGCCGCCTGAGCGAAGAGCTGATTTTGTGGATGAGCCAGAACTTCGGTTTCATCCAGATTGCCGACCGTTTCACCACCGGCAGCTCCATCATGCCGCAAAAGAAAAACCCCGACGTGCCCGAACTGGCGCGCGGCAAGACTGGCCGTGTGGTGGGGCATCTGATGGGCCTGATCACCCTCATGAAAGGCCAACCGCTGGCCTACAACAAAGACAACCAAGAAGACAAAGAGCCCTTGTTTGACACCGTGGACACGCTCAAGGACACGCTGCGCATTTTTGCCGAAATGGTGGGGGGGCAACTCAACCCGGCCACGGGCGTGAAGGAAGGCGGCATCACCGTCAAACCCGAAGCCATGGAGCGCGCCGCCCTCAAGGGCTACGCCACCGCCACCGATCTGGCCGACTACCTGGTGAAAAAAGGCCTGCCATTTCGCGACGCCCATGAAACCGTCGCCCACGCCGTCAAGGCCGCCATTGGGCACCAGGTGGACTTGTCAGAACTGCCTCTGGCGGTGCTGCAAGGCTTCAACCCCAGCATCGAAAAAGATGTGTACGAGGTCTTGAGCCTGCGCGGCTCGCTCAACGCGCGTAATATTTTGGGCGGCACCGCACCCCAGCAGGTGCGCCTGCAAATCGCTCGGCACCAGCAACGCCTGGCTTGAAATGGACGGGCTGCGGCCCGTTCAAACTTCAACAATTCGCAAGCCCAGTTGGCGGGCTGGCGTGTCAAATCGTCTCCTTACTAGTTCGTGTTTGGTGTGCGAAATGCGTGGATTTAATTTCAAAATGTTGTCGCTCTTGCTGGCGCTGACCTTCAGCGTGGCGGGGGGTAGCGCATGGACGCAAACCCAAGCCAGCCCCGAGACCGGCTCTGGCGCCAGCGCGACCCGTGCGCTATCTGATAAGGCGTCCGCCCCTGCCCCGACTCAATCCAGAAAATCACCCGCTTGGTGGGGCTCTGACGTGACGCCCGGTTGGGGGATGATGAGTTGGAAAGAGCGTAACGAGCACCGCAAAAAAATGCGCACCATGACCCACTACGACGACTGCAAGGCCTACCAGCGCGAACATCACGAAAAAATGGCTGCCCGCGCCAAGGAGAAAGGCCAGTTGACCCTGCCTGATGCCAAACGCGATGGCTGTGCGAATTTAAAGCCCTGAAGGGGCTAAGCCGAGAAGTGACGCCCAGTTAGCGCTCAGTTAGCGCCCAGCCAGCGCCGCGCAAGCCGCCCCTAAAATGCCAGCTCCCTGTCTTGAGGAGCTCATGTGATGGATCGTGCTTCAGCGACTACCGACGCTGCCTTTGAAACCCCTGCCGGTGGCGTGGCCTGGTCAGCGCGCCTGCTCACCGGTGACGCGCGTATGGACAGCACGCATGCCGAATTTGCGCAACTGCTCAACCAAATTCTGGCAACGCCTGAGGCCGGTCAACTGCCCCTGTACCAAACCTTTTTGCAGCACACCCGGGATCACTTTGCGCAAGAAGACCGCTGGATGCAAGCCACCGGCTTCACCGCCGACAACTGCCACACCGAGCAGCACCAGATGGTGCTCGAAACCATGCAATCTGTGGTGGCGCATTACCAGAACGGGCAAACCGAGATGCTTAGCCGCATGTGCCAGGCACTGGCCGAGTGGTTTGACGGCCACGCCGCCAGCATGGACGCCGGACTGGCCCAGCACCTCCACAGCGTTGGCTTTGACAGCGTGAGCGAAACCCTGGCCGACCCCAGCCGGGTGCGCCACGTCGTGGTGTCGGGGTGCGGCAGCGTGAGTTGCAGTTAGCGCCCGTCTGTAAAAAGGCGATTGGGCCATGGACTTAAGGCGCTTCACAAAAAATTTCAAAGCCAAGCTGGCAGATTTCATGTGCGCTCCCCGGACAAGCCCGTAACATGCTGGCAAACCAAAGGAGACCCCATGGCTGTGATCACCACTATTGAAGACTTGCGCGTTTTGGCCCAAAAACGCGTGCCGCGCATGTTTTACGACTATGCCGACTCCGGCTCCTGGACCGAGAGCACCTACCGCGCCAACGAGAGCGATTTTCAAAAAATCAAACTGCGCCAGCGGGTGGCCGTCAACATGGAGAACCGCAGCACGCGCAGCACCATGATTGGGCAGGAGGTGGCCATGCCCGTGGCCATTGCGCCTACCGGCCTGACCGGCATGCAACATGCCGATGGCGAAATTTTGGGGGCACGCGCCGCCAAAAAATTTGGCATACCGTTCACGCTGTCTACCATGAGCATTTGTTCTATTGAAGACATTGCCGAAGCTACCGGCGGTCACCCGTTCTGGTTTCAGTTGTACATGATGAAGGACCGTGATTTCATTGCCCGCCTGATTGACCGCGCCAAAGCCGCCCATTGCTCGGCGCTGGTGATCACCCTCGACCTGCAAATTCTGGGACAGCGCCACAAAGACCTGAAAAACGGCCTGAGCGCGCCGCCCAAAATGACCTTGGCCAACCTCATCAACATTGCCAGCAAGCCGCGCTGGGCCTTGGGCATGCTGGGTACTTCGCGCCGGCAGTTTGGCAACATCGTGGGTCATGTGAAAGGGGTGGACAACATGGGCAGCCTGTCGGAATGGACCGCCAAACAGTTTGACCCTGCGCTGAACTGGGGCGACGTGGAATGGATCAAGAACCGCTGGGGCGGCAAGATCATTTTGAAGGGCATTCAGGACGTGGAAGACGCGCGCCTGGGCGTCAACAGCGGGGCCGATGCACTCATCGTCTCCAACCACGGCGGCCGCCAGCTCGATGGCGCCCAGTCCAGCATCGGCGCCCTGCCGGCCATTGTGGATGCCGTGGGCAGCCAGATTGAAGTGCATATGGACGGCGGCATTCGCTCGGGCCAAGACGTGCTCAAGGCCCGCGCCCTGGGCGCCCGTGGCACCTACATTGGCCGCTCTTTTCTGTATGGGCTGGGGGCGATGGGCGAAGCGGGTGTCACCAAAACGCTTGAAATCATCCACAAGGAGCTGGACTTGACGATGGCCTTTTGTGGCCGCACGCAGATCGACACGGTAGACCACAGCATTCTCCTGCCCGGCACTTTCTGAGCCCGGCGCTGCTTGCTATCCTTGGGGCATGAGCGAAAAAATACGCCGCATTGCCCACCTGGATATGGACGCTTTTTATGCGTCCGTGGAATTGTTGCGCTACCCACAGCTCAAGGGCATGCCAGTGGTCATAGGCGGCGGGCGGCGCAGTGAGGACGACCTGCTGGGGCGCCTGAACGCCGCGCAGCCC
>JBIKZP010000319.1:0-3781 GCA_044354655.1 Rhodoferax sp.
TCGTGATCGCCATGGCGTTGGCAGGTGAGCCCGAGCTCATCATTGCGGACGAACCAACGACAGCGCTGGACGTGACCATCCAGGCGCAAATCATTCAGATACTGGTTGACCTGGTGCGTGATCGCGGACTTGCGCTTGTCCTCATCACCCACGACATGGGGGTGGTGGCGCAGGCGTGTGACCACGTGGTCGTGTTGTATGCGGGGCGGGTGGTCGAGAGCAACTCGGTTCAGGGGATCTTCGCGCACCCGACCCACCCCTACACGCAGGCCCTCATTGCCTGTATTGCGCGTACCGGTCAGGCGGCCGGTAGCCTGCGGGGCATACCCGGTATGGTTCCCAGTGTGCGTAGTTACGCCAGTGGCTGCCGGTTCCACCCGCGCTGCGCTGCGGCCCAGCCCATCTGCCAGGTCGAGGCCCCAGTCGCCCGGCGCGCAGACGAACTTGTCGTTGCCTGCCACTTTGCGGCGCTCGAACTGCCTCATGACTGATATCTCTCACTCCAACCCCAACCTGGTGGAAGCCCGGGCGTTGACCCGGGTCTTCAGCAGCCGTGCCAGTCTGTTTGGCAAACACCGGTCGATGGCTGCCGTCTCCAGCGTTGACCTGGACGTGCCGCGTGGCCAAGTGACGGGCGTGGTTGGAGAGTCCGGTTGTGGAAAATCAACGCTGGCACGCTTGGTGTTGCGGCTGATTGAGGCCAGCAGTGGCAGCGTGCATTTTGACGGTACCGATCTGGCGAGCTTGCCCGCATCGGGTTTACGTACCCTGCGCAGGCGCATGCAGATGGTGTTTCAGGACCCCTATGCCTCCATTGACCCGCGTTACACCGTGCGAACCGCCCTGTTGGAGCCCTTGCGCGTACAGGGCATGCGCCTGGACACGCAGGCCCAGGCCACGCGCCTTGCGGCGCTGATGGACATGGTGGGCTTGAACCCGGCGCTGGCTGGAAGTTACCCACACCAACTCTCCGGTGGCCAAAAGCAGCGCGTTGGCATTGCGCGGGCACTGGCGCTGGAGCCCGACTTTCTGGTGCTTGATGAGCCCACCGCCTCGCTCGACGTCTCCATCCAGGCGCAAATCATCGCCTTGCTGGAAAAGCTTCAGCAAGAGCTGGGGCTGACCTACCTGTTCATCTCGCACGACCTTGGCCTGGTGCGCTATTTTTGTAACCGCATCGTCGTGATGTACCTGGGGCGCGTGGTTGAGATCTTGCCGACGGCGCAGACAGCACCACGCCACCCTTACACGCGCGCGCTGATGGACAGCACCTTTGAGCCCGACCCCCAGCGGCGCCGTGTCGTGAAACTGTTGCACGGTGAAATTCCCGATGCTTTTCATCTGCCCGCAGGTTGTGCCTATGCCGCAAGATGCCCTTATGCCTCGGCGCGTTGCCGCATTGAGCAGCCCGAGCTGACGCAAGACAGCCCACACCGCCTGGCCTGCCACCATCCCCTCGACTGATGGCGGTTCAAGTTGACAGCCAAATCCTACACAAGCCTATGACCACCTTGCACATCCTGACCGCAGAATTTCTGCACGAGACCAATACATTTTGCAAGCTGCCCACCACCCTCCAGGGTTTTTCTGAACGAGGTTTGCTGTTCGGACAGCAAGCGATTGAAGCGCGTCGAGACAACAACACCGAGCTGGCTGGATTTCTGGATGCGGCAGATGCCTACAACTGGCGGGTAACCCACGTCCTGAGCGCCCATGCTCAGCCCGGTGGACCGGTGACGCGTGCCGCTTTTGAAGAGTTGGTGGCGCCCATTGTGGCGGCAGCGCTGCAACACCAAGGTCAACTTGACGGCATTCTGCTGGGCTTGCACGGCGCCATGGTGCCCGACTTTTGTGATGACGGCGAGGGCGAGTTGTTGCGTCGCTTGCGCGCGCAAGTAGGTCCCGATCTCCCCATCGGCATCACGCTTGACCCGCATGCCAATGTCAGCCGCACCATGTGCGATCTGGCCAACATCATCGTCTCCTTCAAAACCTACCCGCACACCGATATGCGGGCGACTGCACGCCATGCGGGCGACATTTTGCAGCGCACCATGCTCGGCGAGATCCACCCGGTGACGCTTCGTGTCGCTCGTCCCATGCTGGAGGAGGCCAATGGCGGGCGTACCGACATCGGCCCCATGACCGGACGACTGGCGCGTGCAAGAGCCTACGAAAAAGAACCAGATGTCTTCGCGGTCAGCATCAATGGCGCGTTTCCCAACGCCGACATCGCAGAGGTTGGCCCCACGGTGTTGGTCACCGCGCAGGGTGACATGGCCCGACATGCCGCGTTTGCCGTCGACATGGCCGACGACATCTGGGCCTGCCGGCATGACACCCTGAACCGCTACCACACAGTGACCCAAGCGGCGGCCCTGTGCAAAGCCTACCCATCCGATCGCACAGGCCCCATCATCGTGGCCGACTATGCCGACAACCCGGGTGCTGGCACCTATGGCGACGCCACATCACTGTTAGCAGCTCTGCTGGAGGCGCAGGTGCAGGACGCCTGCTTCGGACCCATGGTTGACCCCCAGACCGTGACCCAATTGGCGCAGCATCAACCCGGCGACAGCCTCTCGATTCAGCTAGGCGGTAAAACTGACCCGCGATTTGGCGGCGCCCCGCTGGCATTGACCTGTACCCTGGTGTCCCTGAGCCAGGGCGACTACGTTGGCAGCGGCGCCATGATTGGCGGATTGCACCGGTCCTGGGGTCCAACGGCCGTGGTGCGAGTCGACGGCATAGAGATTCTGGTCGTGAGTATTCGCGCGCAAATCCTGGACCTGCAGCAGTTCAAGGCGTTTGGCATTGACCCCGAGAAGAAGCGCATTGTGGCGCTCAAATCCATGCAGCATTTCCGTGCCGCCTTTGAGCCGATTGCGGGCGAGGTGATCGTCTGCGACAGCGGGGCCCTGTGTACCCTGGACTATGCGGTGTTGCCGTTCTCTCAAGTGCCGCGCCCTATCTTCCCGCTGGACCACGACATCGACATCGCAGACTGGCTGGAAAAAAACAACCAAGGGGTCTACATTCCTCAGAGGGGCTGACCCCTGTCAGGGGGACTAGGGCGCAATATCCAGCAGCGACAAATTGCGCGCTGCGGCTGGCGCGCTTTGGTAGGTTTTCAGTGGGTCAACCGAGGCCGCCTCTGGCATGGCAAACGGTATGCAGTTGATGAACAGCGAGAACAACTCAGCCTGAGAACCGATCTCAAGCTTGCGGTAAATGTTCTTGCGGTGAATCTTGATCGTGCCCTCAGTCGTGCTCAAGCGTTGCGCCGTCAGCGCAGAAGAGTAACCACTGATCATGTAGAACAGCACCTGCCGTTCGCGTTGCGTCAGCAAAGAGCTGGCGAAATTCTCTATCGTGCTTTGCACCTTGCGGTGGGTCAGGTTGTCGGTGTCCCGGCGCGAGGCGGCGGCTGTCAGTTCGTGGTGCTTGGACGCAGAAGCAAAAATCATCGGCAGCACCATGTGGATGGCAACCATGTCGGCATCCTGGAACTTCGAATGCCGAATACTGCGCTCAATAAAAATATTCAAGGCGCTGTCATCATCGATGCGCCACAACAGCTCAATCGAGTCCGAGAGACCGATTTGCGAATAGAAGACCCGGTAGTACTCACTTTGAAAGAAGTCATCGGGCGCGATATTTCGCAACCAATGGACGCCATTGGGGCAGCCGGCAACAAATAGTTGGTAGTGCGGATCCAAAGCGTAGGGGCCTGACAGGTAGGCGTCTTCTGGCAGCGCACGCTCTAGCGGGTTAAACCGGT
>JBIKZP010000320.1:0-3770 GCA_044354655.1 Rhodoferax sp.
GCGGCAATTTGAGCGGCCATGCTCTGGGGCGTTTCTCCGTCATAGTCCACCCCCGCCGCCTCTGCTTGGCCCATGTGGCCCTGGCCGTCATGCAGTTGCACCAGCAAGACCGGAAGGTCGGTGATGATCTCACGCGCAATCTCAAAGGGCTCGATCATGGCCCAGTTTTCGAAGCGGGTCTGGCAGTCGATCATTGGGCCAGCAGCGCCTCAGCCAGTGCATCAACGCCGCCGCGCATAGGGTCAACAACCGGGAGTTGCAGGCGCTGCGCCACATCGCTGGCGTAGTCCGACCATTGCGCGTTGGACAGTGTGGACGAATTGATGCTGACGCCTGCGCAGCGTACCGCAGGGTTGGTCAGCCGTGCCGCTTCAAGGTAGCGGTCTATGGCCTGTTGCAAATCAGGAATGGGGCAGTGGGGGTAGCCCTCAATGGAGCTGCGCGAGGGGTCGTGACAGAGCACCAGCGCATCGGGTTGTGATCCGTGCAGCAAGCCCAGGGTGACGCCGGCGTAGGCTGGGTGAAACAACGCCCCTTGCCCTTCAATCACGTCCCAGTGAGCAGGGGCGTTGTCGGGGGACAAGGCCTCCGCCGCGCCGGCGATGAAGTCGGCAATCACCGCGTCCACAGCCACACCAGAGCCGGCAATCATGATGCCGGTTTGCCCTGTAGCTCTGAAAGTGGCGGGCACGCCACGCAGCGAGAGGGCTTGGGTTAAGGCCAAGGCGGTGTATTTTTTGCCCAGGGCGCAATCGGTGCCAACGGTCAGCACACGCTGGCCACTGCGTTTGCGGCCGGTTCCAGCCGGGAACACCAAGTCGGAATGGCGCACATCGTGCAGCTTGCCGCCCCCCAGTTGGGCGGCTTGAACCAGGCTGGGAAAGGAGGTCAGGCGCGAATGCAGGCCACTCACAATATCCAGGCCTGCGCGCAAGGCCGCCTCCAGTTCAGGCAGCCAATGGGGTGGCAATACACCGCCCACAGCCGCCACACCTATCACCAGCGAGCCGGCCCCCAGCGATGCCGCCTGAGCCGGGCTGTGCCGTGGCAGTTCCAGCGTGACGGTGCAGGCAGGCAAGGCCCACTCACCCATGACGTCGTCAGTACACCAGTCACGTAGGCCAAAGGCCGTCTTGGCGTCTGACTTGAGGTCAACATCGCCGAGAAAAAGAAGGTAGGGCTTGCGGAGTTGGTGCATGGTAATTGGGTCTCGGGAATCATCGCCTTGTGTCCCATGCCTGGGCAGAGGGTGTGCGTTTGGTGGACTTGAGAATAAGACAAAACCAGGGGTGCAAGGGTGTCAAAACTTGATCGTCGCGGGCGCCTATTCCCAAGGGGGTAGACGAGCCCCTTGGCGCAGGGGCCTGCTTGCCGGGCGGACTATCCCTTTGGGGGTATGAGGCGAAAGAGAGCCAACGAATCCCGCTATTCTTCGGCCAGATTACAAGTGCATGACAACCCACCGGCGCCCGCGGCGACTCGACCTACTTCAGGAGAAAAATATGACATCTGTGCAAACCACCTTGCGGGTAATGACACTCGCTGCAGCCAGCCTAGGCGGCATCGTCTCCACTGTGCCTGCCTGGGCGCAAGACGCCGTTTTTGTGCTCAACACCCGAGAAGCCGGGGCACCTACTTACAACCCCATCAAGGGCACGAAGCTCAACATTGCTAATAACCTGATCTTTGACCGCATGGTGATTCAGGATGCTGACCAGTCCTTTCACGGCCAATTGGCACAGTCCTGGGAGTCCTCGGCCGACGGCCTGACCTGGACCTTCAAACTGCGCCGTGGCGTCAAGTTTCACGACGGCGAGCCGTTCAACGCCAAGGTGATCGAGTGGTGGATCCCCAAGTTCAAGGGCACCGAAAACGCCTTCATGACCGAAGCCATCGACAAGGTGGTCATCGTAGACGACCACACCGTCAAGTTCCTGATGAAGAACCCTGACCCGAGCATGCTGCTCAACATGGCGACAAGCTTTATGGGTATCCCCTCGCCTAAATCGTATGAGGCTTTGGGTGACAAGTTTGGCGTGACAGCTGCCGTGGGCAGTGGCCCATTCAAGCTGGTGAGCTTTGCTGTGGGGCAGCAAACCAAGCTGGTGCGTAATGAAGACTACCGCTGGGCCAGCGCCCTGTCCAAGAACCAGGGACCCGCCAAGATCAAAAACCTCACCTTCCGCGAAATCAATGAAGATTCAACCGCGTTTCTGGAACTCAAAACCGGCGGTGTTGACTTGCTGCTGGGCGTACCGACCGACTTTCTGCCTCGCATCGCGGCTGAAAAAAGCCTCAAGGTGGTCACGATGCCAGGTACCGAAGTGTTCTACATGCCCATGAACACCTCGGTAGCGCCCCTGACGGACATTAAAGTGCGTGAAGCCATGGCGCTGGCGGTCAACCAGAAAGAAATTTTGGCCAGTGTTTTCGGTGGTTTGGGTATGGTGGCCAATAACTTCTTGGTGAGCTCGTTGCAGGAGTCCAAAATCAACCCCAAGTTCAACATCAGCTACAACGCCGAGCGGGCCAAGAAGCTGCTTGACGAGGCGGGATGGGCGCCTGGCGCTGGGGGTATCCGCGCCAAGGCGGGCACGCCCTTGACGGTCAAGCTCTGGACGCAGAACGGAACCCAGTTCAAGCGCGTCACCGAAGTGATTCAGGCCCAGCTCAAGGCGGTTGGGGTGAATGCCGAGATCACGGTGCAAGACCCTGCGTCCATCAATGCCATGTACAAGAAAAAGACCGATCACCAACTGGCCGTACGCGCCTATGACTACACCAATGCCGATATTCTGGATTGGTTCTTCAGTGGTACCCGGCTGGGCTATCCCAACGTGTCCATGTGGAATGACGCCAAGGCGGAAGATCTCAACGCCAAGGCGATGAAGGGCTCGCGCACCTGGGAAGAGCGGGTTACCAACTTCAAGGCCTACCACGAGTACGTGATGACGCAGTTTGTGTTCGCCCCCATTTACCAACCGACCCAAAGTTTTGCTTATAGCGAGACGCGCCTGAAGTTGCCTGAGACCATCCGTGGCATCAAGATGGCGACCCAGTCCATCATGGACATTGAAGTCAAGTAAGCGAAGCGCGTACAACGGTAAACACGGGTTCATGGCTTCGGCATTAGGTAAGTCAGTTTGTCGCACTTTCTGATCAAACGCCTGCTCTTGCTGGTCCCGGTTTTTCTGGCGGTGTCACTGGTCATTTTCATGATCATTCATCTGGTGCCGGGCGACCCAATCGACAACATGATTCAGATTGGCTCGTCGCCCGAGCAGCGGCTGGCATTGATAGCCCGCTATGGGCTGGACCAGCCCCTGTTGGTGCAGTATGGTGTGTGGTTGGGTAATCTGTTGACGGGTGATCTGGGTGACGCCATCATCATGCGTCGCCCAGTGGCCGAACTGATCGCCGACAACCTGCCCCACAGCCTGCGACTCGGTGGGCTGGCTTTCCTTTTCTCAACCCTGGTGGGCATTACTACCGGTGCTTTGGCGGCGGTTTTCAAAGACAGCTGGATAGATCGCTGCGTGATGGCGCTGATCCTGCTGGGCGCTACGCTGCCGAGCTTCTGGCTCGGACTTTTGATGATTCTCTTGTTTGCGGTGCAGTTGGAGTGGTTCCCGGTGTCGGGCGCCCGCACGTGGACGGCGCTGGTCTTGCCCGTGCTGACCATCGGTCTGCATGGGGTAGCCCTGGTTTCGCGGGTCACGCGAGCCGCCATGCTGGATGTGGGGCGCCGAGACTTTGTGTTGATGCTGCAC
>JBIKZP010000025.1:0-11615 GCA_044354655.1 Rhodoferax sp.
CGGGTGGAAGTCTGGCTGGGCACGGGCATGGCTTACCTGCCGATCCGGCTCAAGATCACCGAAACCAATGGTGACTACCTGGACCTGAAATGGCTTTCGTCTGAAAAAATACCTTGAAATTAGGGCACTGGCAGTCACCTGCTGGGTAGAAACCTTAGCCCCCTGCCCTCAATTGGCTTCAGTGATAATTCAACGCAACATGCACACGCTCTACGATTCCGACACCTATTCAGTCACGCACATGCTGGCCAATGCCGAGTCTGACGAGGCCAACAGCCCCAGCGCGGCGCCCGCCCAACCCGTGCGCATGCTGGCGCGCCACGGCTTTGAGATTGTGGACAAGCGGGCCGGCAAAGAGGTCTACCTGGACGGCTCCTGGGCGGAACTGTTTCAGATGCACATCTCAGCCTGGCAATTGAACACGCCCACGCAGGAAGAAGTGGAAGACACGCTGGAGCAATACGCCGAACTGGCGCAAAACCCGGTGGTGGTGCATTGACGCGGTTTCGCCCCTTCACCCCGCTCACCTAGTTCACCCGGTTCACCGCTTTCATCGCCTGAAACGAGGTTCCATGACCCCAACCCTGTACTTCCCCCTGCGCGTGCTGGGGCTGGCCGCCGCTCTTCTTGGGTTGGCAGGATGCGCGGGCTTAGTAGCGCCAATGGCGCCAGTGGCTGTAGCACCTGCCGCCGTCGCACCCTTTGAGCCCGGCGTCTGGTTTGAGCCGCTCAACCAGCTGCTCCCGGCCGATGCCATTTTGCTGGGCGAGCAGCACGACGCGCCCGATCACCAGCGCCTGCACCACTTCGTTATTGACACCCTGGCCGAGCGGCAAGCCCTGGCAGGCGTGGTGCTTGAAATGGCCAGCCTAGGTCAGTCCACCCGCGCTTTGCAGGCACAGGCCACTGAAGCGCAGGTGCGCAGCGCTTTGCAATGGAACGATGACGCCTGGCCCTGGCAAGCGTATGGCCCGGCGGTGATGGCGGCGGTTCGTGCTGGCGTGCCGGTGTGGGGCGGTAATTTACCCACTTCCCGGCAGCGCGTGGCGATGCAAGACCCGACGCTGGCACAACGCCTGCCCAGCGCCGCCTGGCTGGCGCAGCAGCAGTTGATTCGCTCAGGCCACTGCGACCTGCTGCCAGAAGCCCAAATTATTCCCATGACCCGTATTCAAATTGCCCGTGACCTGGCCATGGCGCAAGCCGTCTCGCTGGCTGCGGTGACGGGCAAGACCGTGGTGTTGCTGGCAGGAAGCGGCCATGTGAACCGCGAATTGGGGGTGCCACTTCATTTGCCCACCGCCTGGAAGAACCAGGCCGTGCTCCTGCGCACGCTCATGCCGTCAAACGCGGCGCCCATTACAGGCTTTGACCACATCTGGACCACGCGGGCGGTTGAACCCGTGGATTACTGCGCCAGTTTTGGCGCCAGTCTTCGCCGCATGACCGCCCCGCCAAAAGCCAAGGACAGCGCCCCCTGAACTTAAGGCTGCTGACTGGCCATGGGCTCACCCAGACGAATGGCCCGGCCCGGCACCCAGGCAGGATTGAAAGCCAGCGGCCCTTGGGGAAACAGCATGACCACGGTGGACCCCAGTAAAAAACGGCCCATTTCCTCGCCTTGGCGCAAGTGCACCGCAGCGTCGTCCTCAGAGTCATAGCGCCATTCACACACGGTGCCGGTGCGCTTGGCATTCACCACGCCATGCCAGACCGTGGCCATGCTGCCCACTATGGTGGCGCCTACCAGCACCAGCACAAACGGCCCGCGCTCTGTCTCAAATACGCACACCACGCGTTCGTTGCGGGCAAACAGGCCGGGCACCCCCCGGGCTGTCGTCGGGTTGACCGAGAACAACGCGCCGGGCACGTGCACCATGCGGGTCAGACGGCCGTCACACGGCATGTGGATGCGGTGGTAATCCTTGGGGCTCAAATACAAAGTGGCAAAACTGCCCCCGTCAAAGTGGGCGGCCAGCGCAGCGTCGCCCCCCACCAGCGCGGTGCTGGAGTAGGTGTGGCCCTTGGCCTGGAACAACTGGTCGTGGTCCATGCGGCCAAACTGGCTGATGGCACCGTCCACAGGACAAATCAGATCGGCAGCTGCCAGCGGGCGGGCGCCTTCTTTGAGGGCGCGGGTGAAAAACTCGTTGAAACTGGCGTAGCTGGCCAGGTCGGGGTTGGCGGCTTCTTGCATGTTGACCTGGTAGCGCTGCACAAACCAGCGAATCAAGCCGGTAGTCCAACGCCCGCCATGCCAGCGGGCGATCAGACCCGCCAGCGCCGTCAAGGCTTGCTTGGGTAACAGGTATTGCGGTAGCACGGAGAGACGGTCTGACATGAAAGCTACCGTAGTTAAAGGAGGACGTGCATTTTAACGAGACAGTGGGCCCGGCCCAATGTAACAATGTCGGCATGACTGCCGCCCGCATTCCCCCTATTCAATGCCTGCTGACGTTTGAAGCGCTGGCGCGCCTGCGCAGCGTCACACAAGCCGCAGAAGAGCTGTTTGTCACGCCCAGCGCGGTGAGCCACCGGGTCAAGCAGCTAGAGCAGATCATTGGCACCAAACTGTTTGGCCGGGCCGACTTCTCCCTGACCACCGAAGGCAGCGAGTACCTGGCCCATGTGCGCGAGGGGCTGGCCATCTTGCAGAAGTTCCCATCCTCCAGCGCTATGCCCGGCAAGCGCAAACTGCGGTTGGCGGTAACGCCCACCTTTGCGCGTTCCATGCTGATGCCACGCCTGCGCCAGTTTTTGGAGGCCTACCCGGAGATCGACCTGACCATGCAGGTCTCCATTCCCTTGCTCGATGTGGTGGCTGAAGACGCTGACCTGGTCGTGCGCTTTGGCACCGGGCGCTACGCCGACCTAGAGCATGTGTGCCTCATGAAAGACGAGGTGACGCCGCTGGCCTCGCCGGCCTGGGTGCGCGACAACGGCCCGTTTCTGGTGCCCGAAGATTTGCATCGGGTGCCCTTGCTACGCAGCCCATTGGAGCCCTGGCGCACCTGGTTTGCCGCCCACAACCTGGATTACCCGGAGCCGGTGGATGGCTCGTCCTTCAACGACATTGGCCTGATGTGCGACGCTGCTGCCCAAGGGCTGGGCGTGGCGCTGGTGCGCCTCAAGCTCGGCGCGCCCTGGCTGGACAGCGGGCAACTCATACGCCTGTATGACCGCACCGTACCCAGCCCGCACGCGCATTACTTGTGCTGGCGAACCGGCGTCATGGAGCGCTGGGAATGTGCCGCCTTTGCCGAATGGCTGAAGCGCGCGCTGATCTAGCAGAATTCACGCCTTCGTCAAAATTTCTTCACTGAGCCCTCTTGCCATTGCGCGTAAAGTTGGGTTTTAGATTGCTAAACCACGCCATGAATGCTGCCACCGCTGAAGAAATGCTTGCCCCGACTGCAACAGCCGCACGCGCCGAACCATCCCGGGCCGTCCTGCAACAGCAGGTGGTGCAGGCGCTGCAAGAGGTGATGCCGCCCGACGCTGTGCTCTACACCCCGGAGGACACCACGCCCTACGAATGCGATGGCCTGACCGCCTACCGCCAGCGCCCGCTGGTGGTGGTGTTGCCGCAAACTGAGGCGCACGTGCAGGCCGTGCTGGCCACCTGCCACCGCTTGGGCGTGCCCGTGGTGGCGCGCGGCGCGGGCACCGGCCTCTCCGGCGGCGCCATGCCACACCATTTGGGCGTGACCCTGTCCCTGGCGCGGTTTAACCAGATTTTGAAAGTGGATGCGGTCAGCCGAACCGCCGTGGTGCAGTGCGGCGTGCGCAACCTGGCCATCAGCGAAGCCGCTGCGCCACTGGGTTTGTACTACGCACCTGATCCGTCAAGCCAGATTGCTTGCACCATTGGCGGCAACGTGGCAGAAAACTCAGGCGGCGTGCATTGCCTGAAATACGGTCTGACGCTGCACAACATCGTCAAGGTGGCCGGCTTCACCATCACCGGCGAGCGCATTGAGTTTGGCTCGGACGCGCTGGATACGCCGGGTTTTGACCTGCTCAGCCTGGTGATCGGCTCCGAAGGCATGCTGGCCATCACCACCGAGGTGACCGTCAAACTTATCCCCAAGCCCCAGTTGGCGCGCTGCATCATGGCCAGCTTTGACGATATTCGCAAAGCCGGTGAGGCGGTGGCGGCCGTGATTGCCGCGGGCATAATTCCCGCCGGTCTGGAAATGATGGACGGGCCCATGACCGCTGCCGTAGAAGACTATGTGCATGCCGACTACGACCTGACCGCCGCCGCCATTTTGCTGTGCGAGAGCGACGGCACCCCCGAGGAAGTGGAAGAAGAAATTGGTCGCATGAGCGAAGTACTGCGCAACTGCGGTGCCACCGCCATTGCGGTCAGCCGCGATGAAGCACAACGCCTGAAGTTTTGGAGCGGCCGCAAAAACGCGTTCCCCGCCTCAGGCCGTATCAGCCCCGACTACATGTGCATGGACAGCACCATTCCGCGCAAGCGCTTGGCTGATATTTTGCAAGCTATCTCGGAGATGGAGAAAAAATACCAGTTGCGCTGCCTCAACGTGTTTCACGCCGGTGACGGCAACTTGCACCCGCTCATTTTGTTTGATGCCAATGACCCTGACCAACTGCACCGCTGCGAGTTATTTGGTGCCGATATTTTGGAAACCAGCGTCGCCATGGGCGGCACGGTGACAGGCGAGCACGGCGTGGGCATTGAGAAGGTGAACAGCATGTGCGTGCAATTCAGCGCCGAGGAGAACGAGCAGATGTTTGGCGTCAAACGAGCGTTTGACCGACAAGGGCTGCTCAACCCCGGCAAGGTCATTCCCACCCTGAACCGCTGCGCCGAGTACGGCAAGATGCTGGTGCGGGCTGGACAAATCAAACACCCGGATTTGCCACGGTTTTAAGCCTTGTCTCAGCGCCGGGTGATGGGTGACCCGGGCTTAACGCCGGGTGATGCGCTGCCCCGGCTCTTCGTCAGCCATCACCTGCTCGGCCCAGGGGGCCAGCTTGACCGTGTCGGCGCGCAGAATTTCTTGCTTGACGGCCAGGATTTGCGCCGGGTGCATGGAAAAACTGCGCAGCCCCATGCCCAACAGCAGGCGCGTCAGACTGACGTCGCCGGCCATTTCGCCACACACGCTAACCTCCTTGCCCTGCGCCACGCATTCGGCAATGGTGCCCGCCACCAGACGCAACACGGCGGGGTGCAGCGGGTCGTAAAGGTGCGCCACAGACTCGTCAGCCCGGTCAATGGCCAGGGTGTATTGGATGAGGTCGTTGGTACCTATTGACAGAAAATCAAAGTAGCGAAGAAAGACCTTGAGGGTCAGCGCAGCGGCGGGGATTTCTATCATGGCCCCAATTTGCACCGGGCCGTAGGGCACGCCACGGTTGTCAAGTTCGGCGCGCGCATGGTCAATCAGGGACAAGGTCTGGCGTATTTCGCTGGCGTGCACCAGCATAGGAATGAGGAGTTTGACTTTGCCAAAGGCCGCAGCCCGCAGAATGGCGCGCAGCTGGGTCAGAAACATGGCCGGATCGGCCAGGCTCCAGCGAATCGCGCGCAGGCCCAACGCGGGGTTGAGGTGGGCGTCGTCTTGCAGCGATTTGTCCAGCGGTTTGTCGGCGCCAATGTCCACCGTGCGAATCGTGACGGGCAGGCCCTGCATGCCCTCAATGGCGCGCCGGTAGGCCTGAAACTGTTCTTCTTCATTGGGCAGTTTGCCTTGGCGGCCCATGAACAGAAATTCGCTGCGAAACAGGCCCACGCCCACCGCGCCGGCCTTGACGGCGCCGGTCGTGTCTTCGGGCATTTCAATGTTGGCCAGCAATTCAATTTTTTGCCCATCCAGCGTAACTGCCGGGGTGTGCAGCAGGCGCGACAAGCGGCCCCGTTCGAGTTCGCCCTGGCGTTGCTTGAAGCCGTACTCGGCCAGGATGATGGGCGAGGGGTCGACCACCACCACACCAGCATCGCCGTCGATGATGACCCAGTCGTCCTGGCGCACCAACTGGCTGCTCAGGCGCGCGCCCACCACAGCCGGAATGTCCAGACTGCGGGCCACGATGGCGGTGTGAGAGGTCTTGCCGCCGACGTCAGTGATAAAGCCGGCAAACACGCTTTGCTTGAACTGCAGCATGTCGGAAGGTGATAAATCATGCGCCACCAAAATAAGCGGTACGTCCACCGTGTCGTCAAGCAACAGGTCTTGCTGCGAGGTTTTGCGCGTGCTGCGGGCGTTGGGGGTCACCACAGGCGAGGCCACGCCTTTCATGGCGCGCAGCACTTTCTCGGCGATCTGCTCCAGGTCGGCCTTGCGCTCGCGCAGGTACTCGTCTTCCATCTCGTCAAACTGGCGCGCAATCACTTCGAGCTGGGTGGTGAGCGCCCACTCGGCGTTGTACAGACGGTCGGTAATCCAGTGTTTGACACCACTGACGAGCTCTACGTCTTCGAGCAGCATCAGGTGCACATCGAGCAAGGCGGTTAGTTCATGCGGCGCCTCCTTGGGCCCCATGTGGGTGATGCTGGCCTGGAGCCGCCGAATTTCATCCACCACCGCATTGCGCCCTGCGCGCACGCGCTCAATTTCAGACGCAATTTCATCGGGCTTGATGAAATAGTGCGCCACATCCACACGACTGGACGCCACCAGCACGGCACGCCCAATGGCAATACCCCGGGCAACGGCCAGTCCTTGGATGGAGAAGGTCACTCGCCTTCTCCAAATTTGTCATCGATCAGCGCCAGCAAAGCCTCCATGGCTTCTTGCTCGCGTTCACCACTGGTGTCGATTTCAACCGTGCTGCCTATCCCGGCGGCCAGCATCATGACGCCCATGATGCTTTTGGCGTTAACGCGGCGCTCGCCTTTGGCAATCCAGATGTCACAGCCTGCAAAGCTGCCGGCCAGCTTGGTGAGCTTGGCCGAGGCGCGCGCGTGCAAGCCCAATTTATTGCTGATGGTCGTTGAGGTTTTGATCATTGTTCTTTCTAACCTGGTTTTGAGGGGCGGTAATAGTGACTTGCATGACACCCTGGGTGCCACCAGCCAGGGCGCGCTCCACCAGCGCATCGAGCGACTCGCGTCGGTAAGTAACAGCCCGCAGCAGCATGGGCAAGTTGACACCGGCGATGAGTTTGGAGTTCAGACCGTCCACCAGCTTGAGCGCCACATTGCACGGCGTGGCACCAAAGATGTCGGTCAGCACCAGCGTTTGTGCGGTGTCCAGTAGCGCCATGGCCATGCTGGCACTGGCCAGCGTTTCTTCGGGCGGAACATTGGGCTGCACGTCTACCGCCGCCATACTCACGGCGCCATCCGGGAACACATGCAGCACGCATTGCCGCAAGGCCGTGGCCAACGGGGCGTGCGCAATGATGAGAATGCCGTTGTTCATGAGGTCGCCAGATTATGGCTTTTTACCGCCAAGAAATAGACAAAAGAGCCTATGCAGCACAGCAGAAAAAGACTCATGGCCCCCTGAAACGCCACCCGCTCGGCCAGACCCAGCGCCTTCAAGCCGTCTACCGCCAAGCCAATGCCCCACTGCACGGCGAACACGCCGGCAAAAATTAGCAGGTTGTAGGCCGACAAAGCCCGCCCGGCCAGACGCGCCGGGAACGCCATACCCACCGCAGGTTGCGCCAGGGAGGCAAAGCTGCAGCCCATGAAATAGAGCACAAACAGGGCCTGGGCGCTGCTGGCCATGGTGTCGCCCAACACGATGATGAGCGCCAGCACGGCAAAGCTGAATGGCAAGCCGTAAGTAATCAAACGCTCGGCGCTGTAGCCACGCTGCGCCAACCACGGGTTAGCCAGGCCCCAGGCCCAATAGGTCACCAGCATGGCCACGTTGATCCAGAACATGCCGGTGGCCGCTTCCAGCGGGCTGAATGCCGTAACCTTGATGAGCCAGGGCGTGGCCCAAAGGGTTTGGATGCCCACCATGCCGCCGTAGCAAAAGAAGCCGATAGCGGCCATCTTGCGAAAATAGGGGTGACGCCAGACTTCCGCGTAGCTGGCTTTGGGCACTGAACTGCCATCGCTGGGTGCCCCAGCAAGCCGCCAAGGCGGGACTTGCCAGGCGATCAAGGCCATGGACAGCAGCAACATAGCGCCCATGCCCATGAACAAAATGCGCCAGCCCACCAGCGGCATCAACCACTGCACCGGCAAGGTGGCGGCCACCATGCCCAGGGCACCTGTCATGAGCATCCAGGAGTTGCAACGCATCAGGGTGGCCGCTTCAAACCAGCGGCGGTAGCCTGTCAACGGCGCCATCAAACAGGCGCTGACGCCTACGCCACACAACACGCGCGCGGCCAGCAAGGCGTAGAAACTGGTGGCCATGGCAAACGCCAGACAACCCAACACAGCTAAACCCAGAAAACTGAGGATGACCTTTTTGGGCCCAAAACGATCCAGCCAGGCCCCCAAGGGCAACTGGGTTGCAGAGAAGCCCAGAAAGTAGCCCCCTGCGAGCAAGCCCAGGTCACGGGCGTTGAGCGCAAATTCCAGCGTCAGCGTGGGCGACAGAGTGGCTGTGATGGCCCGGATCAGGGTGGACAGAAAGTAGGCAAAGGCAAAGACCAGAAAAACCACAATGGCGGTGCGCTTGGACATAGGGTTCATGGAAGTCTGAGGCCTTCAAAAAAAGTGTTGGCCGCGGCCGGGTCTACACGATCGGCGTAAACGGCCGCTTGGAACACTTGGTCACCGGCGGCAAACCAGACCACATGCGCCACCAGCGGCGATCCATCGGGCCGGCTGCCACGGGCCTCTACTTTGATGGACTGCGCCAAAACGGTGGCGCCTTTGATCAAGAACGGGGTCTCTTTTTCAGCCTTACCGCGCAGATTGCCCAGCGTCACGGTTTTCCATTGCGCAAGAAACTCGCCCACAGGGCCCTGCGAACTGGCGTCGGCGTATACGAGGCTGAAGGTGGCGTCTTGGGCCTGGCAGCCCAACAGGGTCATGCGCATGGGCTCGGCGCCCAGAGAAACGTCACGCATACTTTCCTCGGGCTTGCAGGGAAACAAGGCGAGCAGCGTGGTGTTCGCCGAGCGAACATCCCGCCAATTTAGAGCAGGGCTGCAGCCCTGGAGCAAGCCCAAGGTCAGCAAAGCGGTGACAATCCAGTATTTACGCATACGGCTGATTATCTGTTGCGAACTTTTCTTCGGACGGCGGGTCTACCAAAAGCAGATACATGTTGTCGAACCGCCATTCATTTCTCTTCTTTTGCTGGAGTCCTTAACCCCATGAAGCCCAAGTTCCTAGCCGCCGTTGCCGCCCTGGGCTTGGGCATTGGCGCCCTGCTTTTTATGAACCTGGGGTCCACAGCTGCACCGCAATCGTCGTTTGTCTTGCTGGATGGCAGCCAAAAAACGACGGCCAGCTTTGCCGGCAAAGTCACGCTGGTGAACTTTTGGGCCACCAGTTGCGTCACGTGCGTGGCAGAAATGCCCCAGTTAATGGCCACTTATGGCAAATACCAAGCCAAGGGTTTTGACACATTGGCAGTAGCTATGCGCTACGACCCGCCCAGCTACGTGGTTAACTTTGCCGAATCACGCAAGTTACCCTTTCAGGTGGCCATAGACAACACCGGGGAAATTGCCAAGGCTTGGGGTGATGTCACATTGACGCCCACCACTTACTTGGTGAACAAGCGAGGGCAGATTGTCAAAAGGTACGTGGGTGCGCCCGACTTTGCCGAGCTGCACCGCTTGATTGAAAAATTGCTGGCTGAAACCTGAAGGACACAGGTTCAGCCAGTTGGCATTCAGCGCTTACGGTTGAGTAAGTAGTCTGCTAATGCTTAATCTTTGCGATAGGCGTCATGGCAGCTCTTGCACGAACCGCCCACCGCACCCACGGCGGTCTTGACGCTATCGAGGTTGCCAGACTTGGCGGCTACGGACAGCTTGGCCATTTCGGCGGTCAGCTTGTCGGAGTATTCCTTGAACTTGGCGGGCTCTTTCCAGATTTCTGGCTTGGCGCGCGTATCGCCTTTGTCGGTTCCTTCGCCAAAAGCTGCCCATGGCAATTTGGACATGTATTCAGCCACTGCCGCGTTATCTGCGGCTACTTTGGCGTCAAAGGGCACTTTGCCGGAAGCCATGGCAGCCACGCGACCAAAATGTTGCTGCATGACAAACAACGTGTTTTTACGGTATTTGATGGCGTCTTCCGGTTTGGCAAATTGGGCGAAAGAGGACGTTGTAACCAACAGTGCACTGGTACAAACGATCAAGGCGAGTATTTTCTTCATACGATTCTTTCTCAAGTTAGATATAAATAAACTTCTCTTTGTGCATCAACTCACTATAAGTTCTGCAACCCTGCTCGTCTTTAGGGTAATCCCATAGCCCTGCGGACATACTTGGTTTAAATTCACGCTTTGTCACAAAAAGCCGTTACGTTTGCGGCTACAAAAACCAACCCCAGGAGTGAACATGCGCATCAAGGTCAGAATTTGGGACTTGCCCACGCGCCTTTTTCATTGGGCGCTGGTGCTGTGCCTGGCGGGCCTGATTACTACCGCTCAAATCGGAGGCAATGCGATGGACTGGCACTTCCGTTTTGGCTACGGCGTGCTGACCTTGCTGCTGTTTCGCTTCCTCTGGGGATTTATGGGTGGGTACTGGTCACGCTTTTCGTCGTTTTTCTATTCGCCGGCGGCGATTTATCGCTATGCGCGCAACGCGAACGTGACCTCGCCATCGCTTGGACACAACCCGCTGGGTGCGGCCTCGGTCTATGCCATGCTCCTCTTATTGCTCTTGCAAGTGGGCACCGGCATGGTCAGTGATGACGAAATTGCGGCCGCCGGGCCCTTGAGCAAACACCTTGCAAGCGCCTGGGTCAGCCAAGCCACCTTCTACCACTCGGAGATTGGCAAGCGCCTGATTCTGGCGCTGGTTGGACTGCACTTGGCTGCCGTACTGTTTCACCAGTTCAAAAAGCGCGAGGACTTGGTGCGGCCCATGATTAATGGCGACAAAACACTCGTCAGCACGGCTACCAGCTCCCGCGATGACACCAAGTCCCGCGCCCTAGCGATGGTGTTGCTGGCGCTGTGTGCCGCACTGGTGGCGGGCTTATTGCAGTTGGCCCGTTAGACTGGCTAAACTCGCCATCTACCGTCCCACTTTCATCCCTCGTGACTAATTCAGCGATTCGTTTTACCCCACCCAGCACGCCTGAAGATTTTGTGGCGCTGCGTGGTATTTTTCGCGAGTACGCGCAGGGCTTGCAAATCGATTTGTGCTTTCAAGGTTTCGAGGAGGAGCTGTCTCAACTGCCAGGAGATTACGCGCTGCCGCGTGGTGCCTTGCTGATGGCCTGGGTCAATCATGAATTGGCGGGGTGCTGCGCCATGCGGCCGCTTGATTCGGTTGATTACGCCAACGCCTGCGAAATGAAGCGCCTTTATGTGCGCCCCACAGCCCGTGGCTTGGGACTGGGCCGCCAATTGGCTGAAGCTATTTTGGATTGTGCTCGGCAAGCCGGCTATGGCTGCGTGCTGCTCGATACGCTCAATGACATGGAAAGCGCCAGGGCACTGTACGAAGATTTGGGGTTTGAAGAAATCCCCCCCTACTACCACAAC
>JBIKZP010000322.1:0-3755 GCA_044354655.1 Rhodoferax sp.
CACCTGGTAGAAGAGCGCGTGTCCAGCGAAGAATTGCTCCAAGGCAACTTCCTGCATGTTTTGCGCGATACCGTGCGCCTGCCCGATGGCCTGTTGGCTACCCGTGAATACGCGGTCCACCCCGGCGCTGTCATGGTGGTGCCGCTGACGCAAGACGCTACGGGTCAGACCGTGGTGGTGCTGGAGCGGCAATTTCGATACCCCATTGGACAAGTCATGGTCGAGTTTCCTGCGGGGAAACGTGACGCGGGCGAAGATTTGTTGCGCTGCGCCCAGCGTGAACTGCGTGAAGAAACCGGTTTTGTTGCTGCAGAGTGGGCCCATGCCGGGGTGTTGCACCCGTGCATTTCGTATTCCACCGAGTACATCGATATCTGGTTTGCCCGCGGTCTGACGCCAGGCGCACGCCAGCTCGATCCCGGTGAATTTCTGGACGTGTTTACCGCCACCCCTGCGCAGTTGCTGGCCTGGTGCCGCGACGGCCAGGTGACCGATGCCAAGACCCTGACGGCGGCGCTGTGGCTGCAAAATGTCCTGACGGGTGCCTGGTCTCTGGACTGGCTAGCGACTGCCGCCTGACAAGCCCCGCATAATGCCTGCATGAAAGTGTTAGACCTTCAGTGCCCGGACCTCCATGTCTTTGAAGGCTGGTTTGCGTCCGAAGCTGATTTCATCAGCCAGCTTGAACGTGGCCTGGTGACCTGTCCGGTGTGTGGCCATGCCAAGCTCTCCAAAAAGCTCAGTGCGCCACGTTTGAACTTGGGCGCTGCCCGGCCTGACGCGGGCAGTCCTGGCCAACAAGTTGCCAGCCCTGAGCCCAGCCAGCAAGCGGTCTGGATGGCGGTCGCTAAAAGCATTGTGGCCAATACCGAAGACGTGGGTACCCAATTTGCAGAAGAGGCCCGCAAAATGCATTACGGCGAGTCGCAGGCGCGTGGTATTCGCGGCCATGCCTCAGCGGATGAAACGGCAGCCTTGCAAGATGAGGGTATTGAGGTCGTGCCTTTTTTGCTGCCTCAGGCCCTCAAGCAAACCTTGCAATAACTACGGTTTAACTGCGGTTTCTCCCGGTTGTCAGGGGTACAAGCCGCGCAACTCACGCGCATGCAATATGCGCTTGCAAGCCACAATAAACGTGGCGGTTCGCAGCGTGACCTTGTTGTCTTGTGCCACTTCCCATACCCCGGCAAACGCCTCTTTCATGATGCGCACCAGGCGGGCGTTGATTTCGTCTTCGCTCCAGAAAAAACTTGAGAAATCCTGCACCCATTCAAAGTAGCTGACCGTCACGCCGCCGGCATTGGCGATCACATCGGGCAGCACCAAAATTTGCCGTTCTTGCAAGATGTCATCGGCTTGTGGCGTGGTGGGGCCATTGGCGCCTTCTATCACCATCCGAGCCTTGATGCGCCCGGCGTTCTCGTGGGTGATCTGTTGCTCCAACGCAGCGGGAATCAGAATGTCGCAGTCCACGTCCCAGAACAGGTCATTGGCCAACACCTCAGCCTGTTCAAAGCCTGCCACTGTGCCGGTCTTGTCCACATGGGCCAGCAGCGAGGGCACATCCAGCCCGGCTTCACGGTAAATGGTGCCGCCGTGGTCTTGCACTGCCACCACGCGTGCCCCCGCCTGGGCAAACAAGCGGGCTGCCACGCCCCCCACATTGCCAAAGCCTTGCACTGCCAAGCGGGAGGTGGCGATGTCCAGGCCAATATGCCGGGCGGCTTCTACACCCACGGTGTAGACGCCGCGGCCTGTGGCATCGCGCCGGCCCAGTGAGCCGCCTAGATCAATCGGCTTGCCCGTGACCACGCCGGTGGCGGTTGCGCCTTCGTTCATGGAGTAGGTGTCCATCATCCAGGCCATGATTTGCTCGTTGGTGTTCACGTCAGGCGCCGGAATGTCCTTGGTGGGGCCAATGATGATGCCGATCTCGCTGGTGTAGCGGCGCGTCATGCGTTCCAACTCTCCGCGTGACAGCAGTTTGGGGTCTACCCGGATGCCACCCTTGGCGCCGCCGTAGGGCACGTTAACCGCCGCATTCTTGATGGACATCCAGGCGGACAGGGCCATCACCTCGGACAGCGTCACGTCCTGGTGAAAGCGCACGCCGCCCTTGCCGGGACCGCGCGAGGTGTTGTGTTGTACGCGGTAGCCCTCAAAGTGGGCCACCGTGCCGTTGTCGAGCTGAATGGGCACATCCACAATCAGCGCGCGCTTGGGTCGGCGTAGCGTCTCTGCCCATCGCGCAAGGTTACCCAAGTAGGGCAACACCCGGTCAACTTGTTGCAGGTAAATCCCCCATGGGCCAAGGTTGTCGGCTTGCAGGTAGGACGGTATCGAGGAGGAGAGGGCGTTGCTGGCCGGTGTTGGGCTAGGCTGCTTTGACATGTGCGTTCCTTTTGGGTGGGTCAAGCCCCGCACTGTAGGTGTCTGCTGCCAGCTTGTCTAAGGCCGAGTTGCTTTGTATGTATGCAAAAAATTAATAAGCGTCCCTATTAGCGTCCCTGTGGGGCTGCCAAAGCCCTGGGCTTGCCCTGATCTCGCCCTGATTTCACTTTAGGCATTGAACTGCAAGGCCGCCAGTCCGGCATAGACGCCACCGCGTGCCACTAATTCGGCATGGGTGCCTTGCTCAACCAGTAGGCCTTGGTCCAGCACCACGATGTGGTCGGCCTTTTGTACCGTGGCCAGGCGGTGGGCAATCACCAGCGTGGTGCGCCCGGCCATGGCCGATTCCAGCGCGGCTTGCACCATGCGCTCGCTTTCTGCATCCAACGCGCTGGTGGCTTCGTCCAGCAGCAGCAAGGGCGGATTTTTCAGCATGGCGCGCGCGATGGCTATGCGCTGTCGCTGGCCACCACTCAAACGCACACCGCGTTCGCCCAGAAAGGTGTCGTAGCCTTCAGGAAGCAGCTGGATGAATTCGTGTGCGAAAGCGGCTTGGGCGGCTGCCTTGACTTCCGCGTCACTGGCTTCAGGGCGTCCGTAGCGAATGTTTTCCAGCGCGCTGCTGGAGAAAATCACCGCGTCTTGCGGCACGATGCCTATGCGTTGGCGCAGCGTGTCCAAGGCCATCTCGCGCGTATTCACGCCGTCCAGCGTGATGCTGCCCGAGGCCGGGTCATAAAAACGCAGCAGCAGTTGAAACACCGTGCTCTTGCCGGCGCCACTGGGCCCCACAATGGCCACCGTTTGACCGGGCTTCACGTCCATTGAGAAATCAGCCAGTGCCGCTTGCTTGGGCCGCGACGGGTAATGAAAATGGATGGCCTGCAGCCGGATGGCGCTCCCGCCTGCCGGGGCTGGCGCAAAGGCGGGGGCGGCCGGCGACACAATGGGCGAATGGGTGGCCAGCAACTCCATCAAGCGTTCGGTCGCACCGGCGGCGCGCAGCAAGTCGCCATAGACTTCACCGAGCACGGCAAAGGCACTGGCCAAAATGATCACGTAGACCACAGTCTGGCCCAGGTGGCCTGCGCTGATGCGTCCTTCCATGACCGCCTGCGTGCCCTGGTACAGACCCCAGAGCAGGGCCGCAGAGGTGGCGATGATGATGAAAGCCACCAGCACCGAGCGCGCCCGGGTACGCCTCACCGCCGTGCTGAACGCGTTGTCGGTAGATTGGTTGAAGCGCTCCGATTCGCGCCCTTCGGCGGTGTAGCTTTGCACCACGGTCACCGCATTGAGCACCTCGGCAGCAATTGCGCTGGAGTCAGCCACCCGGTCCTGGCTGGCGCGTGAGAGTTTGCGCA
>JBIKZP010000321.1:0-3755 GCA_044354655.1 Rhodoferax sp.
CCACCTGCTCGTCACCGATGCATTCTTGCGTCACTTGTTGCAGCGACCGGAGGTGGCCCCTATTTCCACCTCGTGTGCTTTTGAGTTGGCAATGCACGAACGGCTTCTGCTGACGCCTCGCTGCGAAATTGACGCGTTGGCGTTGTCGACTTTTAAAGACAGTGACGCTGCCGATAACTACGCCGTCTGGTTGCGCTTCAGGGACCGCTTGTTGGCTTTTCCCACCCTGGAGGCCAGTTATCTGGCCTTGTTTCAGGGGGAGGGTGTCGATGTGGCGCCTGTTCTGGTTCATCAAATAACTCAGGTTTTGCTGCGACATGTGCTGGGTGCTGATCCCACGCCACTCGAAGCCCGCAGCGCAGAGATGCTTTTCAGAACCCAAAAAATATCGGTGCTGGAAGACGGTGCCGTCATGGCCGCCGACGAGGAAACCGTGGAGCGTTATGCGCTGTCTGGGGGCTTTGGCTCTATCGGGGAGTTGCTCAAGGAAGGTGGTGCGCCTTTGAGAAGCGTCGACCTCGATGTTCTGGGACCTGAGAACGCAGAGATCTATTGGCAGCGCAGCGACGACTTTGATCTGGTTCTAGGTTTGAACCATGGCCACCCTGCACTTGATGCCCTGTGCCGCGTGCTGGAGCGGTGGATCGCCCACTTTTTGCGGCTTGATGTGCGCATTCAAACCGACCGCGAAATCGTGGACGAGCACTGGGTCTGGCATGTGGGCTTGGACGCCCAGGCGAGTTCAATTTTGAACGACCTTTATACCGGCATCGAAGTAGATGAAGACCGAAGGCAGCGTTTGATGTGTCTGTTTCGATTGGTTTTCGTTAACCCATCGGATATGTTGGCCTCGGTAGCAGGGCGCCCGGTTTATTTGGCGATGGCCATGGATGCGCAGGGTCGCCTTAAGTTGAAGCCCCAAAACTTACTTTTAAACCTCCCGCTGGCGCGGCGTTCATGACATGGACAGCAAGGATGGTCTGTTGATCAAACCCAATGAAATTACAGGTCTTATTTTGGCCGGTGGACGCGGCTCGCGCATGGGTGGGGTTGACAAAGGACTGCAAAACTTCAACGGCATGCCCTTGGCGCTACATACCCTCACGCGTTTGCAAATGGGCGGCGGCGTTGGCCATCTCATGATCAACGCCAACCGAAACCTGTCAGCTTATGAGTCCTTTGGCGCCTCGGTCTGGCCGGACGGACTGGCTGATTACGCGGGTCCTCTGGCTGGCTTCCTCACGGGTCTCGAGCGTTGCGAAACCCCGTTCTTGGTGACTGTTCCTTGCGACACTCCGCTGTTGCCGCTAGACCTGGTGCCACGCTTGGCGGCCGCTCTGGAGGCTGCAGACGCCGACATTGCCATGGCATCGGCGCCAGAGGTGGACCAGCAAGGCCAGGTTCAGATGCGCAGCCAACCGGTTTTTTGTTTGCTGCGCGTGGACTTGCTTGAAAGCCTGGTTAAGTTCACCGCTGAGGGTGGCCGCAAGATCGACGCCTGGACCGCTCTGCACAAAACGGTTCTGGTGCCTTTTAATTTACCGGGCGACGACCCCCAAGCATTTTGCAATGCCAATACCCTAGGTGAATTGAGGCAGTTGGAAACGCCCCGGTCCTGACCCTTGAATAACAAATGATGCTGCGATGCATCATTTATTTATTGAATCAAGGTATGTCCATAATCAATTGGACGCCAGTTGCTTGACGCATTGATACTCACTGGCCGCAATTTAGTGCGATAAGTTAGTCATCAAGACTCAGGAAAATCGCATGTCCCTCACAACCCCAGGACTCCTACATAAGGAGCGGATCATTGCCGGCCCCGGCTTTAACCGCTGGCTGGTACCGCCCGCCGCGCTGGCTATTCACCTGTGCATTGGCATGGCCTACGGTTTTTCGGTGTTCTGGTTGCCTCTGAGCAAGGCGCTGGGCATCAAGGAGGCCATCGATTGCGGCCCTGATGTGGGCTTCTTTGCCCAGCTTTTTACCACCACCTGCGACTGGGAAATCTCCACGCTGGGCTGGATGTACACCTTGTTTTTCGTTTTACTGGGCTCCAGTGCCGCCGTTTGGGGCAGTTGGCTGGAGCGTGCCGGTCCGCGTAAGGCGGGTGTGGTGGCGGCCTTGTGCTGGTGCGGCGGCATGCTGATCTCGGCGCTGGGCGTGTACCTGCACCAGTTCTGGTTGATGATTCTGGGCTCGGGCGTGATTGGCGGCATCGGTTTGGGACTGGGTTACATCTCCCCCGTGTCCACGCTGATCAAGTGGTTCCCCGACCGCCGGGGCATGGCCACCGGCATGGCCATCATGGGCTTTGGCGGCGGCGCCATGATTGGCTCGCCCCTGGCCGCAGACCTCATGATGTACTTTGCCTCCCCCAACAGCGTGGGCGTAATGCAAACCTTTGTGGTCATGGCCTTGGTCTACTTTGTCTTCATGATGGCCGGTGCCTTTGGCTACCGCGTGCCCGAGATTGGCTGGAAACCTGCCGGCTGGAACCCACCGCCCGCCAGCACCAACGCCATGATCACCCAGCGCCATGTGCATGTGAGCAAGGTCTGGGGCATTCCGCAGTTCTGGTTGATCTGGATGGTCTTGTGCATGAACGTGAGTGCCGGCATTGGTGTGATTGGCATGGCCTCGCCCATGTTGCAAGAGGTGTTTGGCGGCTCGCTGATTGGTGTGGCCCAAAAATTTGGCGCGCTGGACAAAACGCAACTGGCCGCTATTGCGGGTGTGGCAGCGGGCTTTACCGCGCTGCTAAGCCTGTTCAATATTGGTGGGCGCTTCTTCTGGGCCAGCCTGTCTGACAAGCTGGGCCGCAAGCTGACCTATGTGGTGTTCTTTGTGCTCGGCGGCGTGCTGTACTTCAGCGTGCCTGGTAGCGCTGCTGCTGGCAATATTGTGCTGTTTGTGTCGGCCCTCTGCATCATTTTGAGTATGTATGGCGGTGGTTTTGCCACGGTGCCGGCTTACCTGGCCGACATTTTTGGCACGCAAATGGTGGGCGCCATTCATGGCCGCTTGCTCACCGCTTGGGCCACAGCGGGCGTGCTTGGCCCGGTGGTGGTGAACTACATGCGCGAGTACCAGTTGGGTCTGGGTCTGCCGCGTGAGCAGGTTTACAACCAAACCATGTACATCCTGACTGGCATGCTGGTGATTGGCCTGGTCTGCAACCTGATGGTGCGGCCGCTGGCTGACAAGTGGTTCATGACCGACGCCGAGCTGGCTGAAGAAAAGCGTCTGGCGCATGAAAAATCCTCGGCTTCTGAGCTGGTGCGTGGCCAAAACGGTGGTGCCGATGCTGTGAGCCCGGTGGTGGTGGCGCTGGCTTGGGCGGCTGTGGGTCTGCCCTTGGCCTGGGGGGTGTACCGGACCTTGCAAAGTGTTGCAAAATTCTTTGCTTGAACTTTTAACTGATTAAGTCAACCTGGCCATGTGGCAATTGCTGCATGGCCTTACGTATTTTTTACATGAAACCCATTGATAACTCTCTTGAAGCCCAGGTTGTTGCCACCGTCACGGTGGACGACATGCGTGAGCGCATCCGCAAAAAAAGCAAGCTCAAGGGTCGCCAGGCCGATGATGTGTCCCTGGCCGAAGTGCGTGCGCTGGTGGGGGCTGGACCGCACCCGCGCGATGTGCTGATAGAGCACCTGCACAAGCTCAACGACGCCTACCGCTGCCTGCACGACCGGCACCTGGTGGCGCTGGCCAAGGAGATGAATATTCCTATGGCCGAGGTCTACGAA
>JBIKZP010000324.1:0-3741 GCA_044354655.1 Rhodoferax sp.
CCAACCCCTAACCCCCGCCAAAACCCTGTGTCTCGATGCGGCAAAATGCCTGCAACAGGAGACCTGATGAGTAATTCCACTTTTTCGTCCACGCCCGAGTTGCAGGTGGCACAGCGTGGGGCCGCTTTGTGGCTGACGATCACGCGTGAGGAACGGCGCAATGCCATGAGCCACGCGGTGTTGGCCGGCATGGCGCAGGCGATTGAGCAGGCGCAGGAACTGCGCGACATTCGCGCCATTGTGGTCACCGGTGCCGGCGAGAAGGCGTTTTGTGCCGGGGCAGACCTGCAGTCGGCCCAAGCGTTCACCACCGATTATTCAGAGCCGCGCGGTCACCTGGCCCGCTTGCTGCGGGTGGCGCGCGCCAGCCATGTGCCGCTGATTGCGCGGGTCAACGGCGCCTGCATGGCCGGTGGCATGGGGCTGATGTCAATGTGCGACATGGCGGTGGCGGCGCGCCACGCGGTGTTTGGGCTGCCCGAGGTCAAGGTGGGCGTGTTCCCGGCGCAGGTGCTCAGCGTGTTGCAACATCTGATTCCCCGGCGCGCGCTGGTGGAGATGTGCCTCACCGGCGAGCCCATCACGTCAGCGCAGGCGCTGGACATGGGGTTGGTCAATTACGTGGACGACGATGTGGACGCCAAGCTGGACTGGCTGCTGGCGCGCCTGCTGGACAAGTCGCCCGCGGCTATTCGGCGCGGCCTCTACACGCTCAAGTCGGTGGAGTCGATGGCGTTTGAAGAGTCGATGTCTTTCACCGAGAGCCAGATTGCCCTGTTCACCCTGACCGAAGACGCCAAGGAGGGCCAGAAGGCCTTTCAGGAAAAGCGCAAACCCAACTGGGTGGGGCACTGAGCATGCACACCACGTTTGACTACATCATCATCGGCGCCGGCACGGCGGGTTGCCTGTTGGCCAATCGTTTGTCGGCAGACGCCACCAAGCGCGTACTGCTGATTGAAGCCGGGCGACGCGACGATTACCACTGGATTCACATTCCGGTGGGCTATTTGCACTGCATTGGCAACCCGCGTACGGACTGGCTGTACAACACCGAGCCCGACGCCGGCCTCAATGGTCGCGCGCTGCGCTACCCGCGCGGCAAGACGCTGGGCGGCAGCAGCAGCATCAACGGCATGATTTACATGCGCGGCCAGGCGCGCGACTACGACCAGTGGGCCAGCCTGACGGGCGACCCGAGCTGGGGCTGGGACCAGTCCTTGCCTTACTTCAAATTGCATGAAAACCATTACAAGGGCGCCAACGCCTTCCACGGCGCGCGCGGGGTGGCGCCAGAGCTGATGAACGACGCCAGCACGCCTTACCGCCAGGTGCTGCGCCACCGCAACGCCGGTGGCGAGTGGCGGGTGGAGAAGCAGCGCCTGCGCTGGGACGTGCTCGACGCGTTTTCACAAGCGGCGCAGCAAGCCGGTATTGCGGCCACCGATGACTTCAACCAAGGCAACAACGAGGGCGTGGGCTACTTTGAAGTGAACCAAAAAGACGGTTGGCGCTGGAACACGGCCAAAGCGTTTTTACGCCCCACGTGCTACGCCCGGCCCAACTTTGAGTTGTGGACCTCGGCCCAGGTGGCCAAGTTGCATCTGGAAACCCAGGCCGACGGCAGCCAGCGCTGCACCGGCGTGCAGGTGTGGGGCAACGGCGAAATGGTGACCGCCACGGCCCAGGGCGAGGTGATTCTGTGTGCCGGCAGCATTGGCTCGCCGCACATTTTGCAGCTCTCGGGCATTGGCCCGGCGGCCTTGCTGCACAAACACGGTATCGCGGTGGCGGTGGATGCGCCCGGTGTCGGCGCCAATTTGCAAGACCATTTGCAAATTCGCTCGGTCTACAAGGTCAAGGGCGTGAAAACGCTCAATACCCAGGCCGGCTCGCTCTGGGGCAAGGCCATGATTGGGCTGGAATACGCGCTCAAGCGCACCGGCCCCATGAGCATGGCGCCCTCGCAACTCGGCGCTTTCACGCGCAGCGACCCGACGCAAGCCCACCCGAACCTGGAGTACCACGTGCAGCCCCTCAGCCTGGACGCCTTTGGCGAGCCGCTGCACCGTTTCAACGCCTTCACCGCCAGCGTGTGCAACCTCAACCCCACCAGTCGCGGTACGGTGCAGCTCAAGAGCCCGGCGTTTGCCGACGCCCCCGCCATTGCGCCCAATTACCTCAGCACCGATGCGGACCGCCAGGTAGCGGCCGACTCGCTGCGGGTGACGCGGCGCATCGTGGCGCAGCCGGCGCTGGCGCGCTTTGCGCCCGAAGAGTTCAAGCCCGGCGCGCAATACCAAAGCGATGCCGAGCTGACCCAGCTCGCCGGTGACATTGCCACCACCATCTTTCACCCGGTGGGCACCACCAAGATGGGCTCAGCGGATGACCCGATGGCCGTGGTCGACGCGCGCCTGCGGGTGCGCGGCCCGGGCGGCCTGGTGGCCGGACTGCGTGTGGTGGACGCCGGTGTGATGCCGCGCATCACCAGCGGCAACACCAACTCGCCCACGCTGATGATTGCCGAGAAAGCGGCGCAGTGGATCGTGGAAGATGCCGCCCAGCGTGACAAAGCCGCCTAGAGGGTAAGCCCCAAGAGGGTATGTCCTGATTTTCGGCGAGGGGCTGCAGCCCTACATTAAATGCATTCGACCAAGGGCCTCAGGCCCTATGAAGTTGGAAGGCCCAGGAGACAAAAGCTGTGCAGATTCGAGCTGCGTAGTAAAAAACGAAACGATTAAAAAGACACCGCTCACCCCGGTGTCTTTTTTTTCATGCGCCAAGCAGTTTTGGTCTTAAAGCCTTGGTGTTACTGATTTCTTAGCTACCAAAGCCATAGCAAAAACCGCCCGGCTGGGTGCGACAATGCAGCCATGGAATTACTGATTGTTTCGCTGGCCTCGCTGCTGGCCGGCTTTGTGGACTCTATCGTCGGCGGTGGCGGTTTGATACTGGTGCCGGCCTTGTTTGCCACGTTTCCCAACACGCACCCGGCCACGCTGTTTGGCATCAACAAGGGGGCCTCCATCTGGGGTACCGCCATGGCCACCTGGCAGTACAGCCGGCGGGTGGAGATGCGCTGGGCGGCGCTGTTGCCGGCGGCGCTGGCGGGTTTTACCGCCTCGTTTGCCGGGGCTTGGCTGGTGACGCTGGTGTCGCCAGACTATTTGCGCAAGGTGCTGCCGCTGGTGTTGTTGGGGGTGCTCATCTACACCTTGCTGAAGAAAGACCTGGGGCAGCAGCACACGCCGCGTTTTGCCGGGCGCACCGAGGCCTGGGTGGCCGCCGCCATTGGCGCGTTGATCGGCTTTTACGACGGCTTTTTTGGCCCTGGCACCGGCAGTTTCTTGGTGTTTTTGTTTGTACGCCTGCTGGGCTACGACTTTTTGAGCGCCTCGGCCTCGGCCAAACTGGTCAACACGGCCACCAACTTGGCGGCGCTGGTGTTGTTTGTGGCCAAAGGCCATATCTGGTGGCATTTTGTGTTAGCCATGGCGGTGGCCAATGTGCTGGGCAGCCTGTTGGGGACGCGGCTGGCGCTCAAGCACGGCACGGCCTTTGTGCGGGTGTTCTTTATCGTGGTGGTGAGTGCGCTGATTCTCAAAACCGGCTTTGATGCCTTTTTCCGTGAGGGTTTGAGCCGCTGACGGGCTTCAAGCCCGGCTGGCGCTGCAGCTGTCGGTGGGCTTTACAGCGGTACTGAAACGGGCCAGGGTTTAGACCTCCAAAAACGCGCTA
>JBIKZP010000323.1:0-3741 GCA_044354655.1 Rhodoferax sp.
AGCTGATGAGGTCAGCGCCGGCATCGGCAAAGGCACTGGCCAGCGCATCTACCGGCTGCACCATCAGGTGCACATCAATGGGCACGGCCACGCCCGCGGCAGTTTTGGCGTGCGGTTTGAGGGCGCTGCAAATCATCGGTCCGAAGGTCAGGTTGGGCACGTAGTGGTTGTCCATCACGTCAAAGTGAATCCAGTCGCTGCCAGCGGCTATGACGTTTTTGACTTCATCGCCGAGGCGGGCAAAATCGGCGGACAAAATAGAAGGGGCGATACGGTAGGTCATGGGGTCAGACTTATTAATTCGTAGGGGATCAAAGGGAATCAACCGGGGTCGATGAACCCACGTATTTTCGCAGGTAGCATTCAAGCATGTCCAAATATCAATTTCGCGTGGAAGTCACGCCCAGTTACATCACCGAGCAATCCTCACCGGAGCAGGCGCTGTATGTCTTCTCGTACACCATCACCATCACCAATACAGGCCAGGTGGCAGCGCAATTGATTTCGCGCACCTGGAATGTCAACGACGCCAACGGCCACACCGAGCGCGTGCGTGGCCTGGGCGTGGTGGGCCAGCAGCCGCTGCTCAAGCCCGGCCAGGCCTTTGAGTACACCAGTGGCACGCGCCTGCGCACGCCCACCGGCACCATGCACGGCAGCTTTTTTTGCGTGGCTGAAGATGGTGAGAAATTTGACACCGACATCCCCATGTTTGTGCTCGATGCCCTGAGCCCCAGCGGCGGCACCCGCACCCTGCACTGAGCCCGGCATGCAGCCGCTGGGCGAGTTTGACCTGATTGCACGCTTCTTCAAGCGCCCCACGCCGCACGCGGTGGTAGGCGTAGGCGACGACTGCGCTGTCTTGCAGCCCCGCCCCGGCACCCAGTGGGCCATCTCCACCGACATGCTGGTGGCTGGCCGCCATTTCTTTCCCGACACCGACCCCTGCCAACTCGGCCACAAATCCTTGGCCGTCAACCTGAGCGACCTGGCAGCCTGTGGCGCCCAGCCGGTCGCCTTCACCCTGGCGCTGGCCCTGCCCGAGGCCCGCGAAGCCTGGCTGGCACCGTTTGCGCAAGGCTTGCTGGCACTGGCTGACCTGCACGGCTGCGAGCTGGTGGGTGGCGACACCACGCAAGGACCGCTCAATATCTGCATCACCGTGTTTGGCGAAGTGCCGGTGATCAACGGACGCACGCAAGCCCTGCTGCGCTCGGGCGCCCAAGCCGGTGACGACCTGTACGTAAGCGGCACCCTGGGCGATGCCCGCTTGGCGCTGGAGGTCTTGCAAGGTCGGCTCAGCGTGCCACCCGCCGTGCTGGGAGCAGCCCGCACCCGGCTGCAAGCACCCACCCCGCGCGTGGCCCTGGGCCTGGCCCTGCGCGGCGTGGCCACAGCGGCGATAGATGTAAGTGACGGCCTGCTAGGCGACTTGGGCCACGTGCTGAAACAGTCTGGCGTGGGTGCCGTGGTGCACACCGACGTGGTGCTGCGGCGGTTGGCCTGTTTTGATGCCCTGGCGCCTTCGTTTGCCGAAGCCGAAACCGCGCTCACCCCAGCCCGCCTGCTGAGCTGCACCTTGGCCGGTGGCGACGATTACGAGCTGCTGTTCACCGCCGCGCCGTCCCACCGTGCGCAGGTTATCCAGGCGGCGCAGCGGGCCCAGACCCCGGTCACCCGCATTGGTCAGATAGAAGCCGAACGCGGCTTGCGGCTGCTGGACGAAAACGGCCTGCTGCTGCCCAATACCTTTGCCTCGTTTGACCACTTTGCCTGAGGGCCAGGTAAACCGCGGCTGACCCATTGACTCCCGCCGCCCCCGGATAATCCCCTGATGCTTGAACAAGACGCCACTTCCGTCACCCCGGCCCCGCTGCCCCCGACGGCGCCATTGCTGATGCCCCCCGTGCGCCCCAATTCGCGCTTCATGCGTGCGCACCCCGCGCACTTCATTGCCCTGGGCTTTGGCTCGGGCCTGAGCCCGCTGGCGCCCGGCACCGCCGGCACCCTGTGGGCCTGGCTGGCTTTTTTGGCCTTGCAACCCTGGATGAACGACACCCGCTGGGCACTGCTCATTGGCCTCTCGCTGCTCTTGGGCTGGTGGGCCAGCACCGTCACCGCCCGCCACCTGCGCGTGCTGGACCCCAGCTGCGTGGTGTGGGACGAGGTGGTCGCCTTCTGGCTGGTGCTGTGGCTGGTCACCCCCACCGGCTGGTGGGGCCAACTGGCCGCCTTTGCACTGTTCCGTTTTTTTGATGCCGTCAAACCCGGCCCGGTAGGCTGGGCCGACCAGTTGTTTCATGACGTCCAACCCGACACCGACCCCGCCGCCTGGCGCAAGGCCGGTTTTGGCATCATGCTCGATGACCTGGTAGCTGCCGCCTGCACCCTGCTGGTCATCGCACTGTGGAGACACTGGACATGAACTCGACCCCCAACTCAACCCCACCCACCCTGCCCGTGCTAACCGGCCAACTCGCCACTGCACTGCAGCAGCAAGGCTTGCGCCTGGTCACCGCCGAGAGCTGTACCGGCGGCATGATTGCAGCGGCCTGCACCGACCTGGCCGGCTCCAGCGCCTGGTTTGAGCGCGGTTTTGTCACCTACTCAAACGACGCCAAGATGGAACTGCTGGGCGTGGAGGAGCGCTTGCTGCGCCGTGCCGGCGCCGTCTGCGAAGGCGTGGCACGCGCCATGGCGCAAGGCGCGCTGGCGCATGCCAAGGCGCAGGTGGCCGTCGCCGTTACCGGCGTGGCCGGCCCCACAGGCGGCAGTCCGGCCAAACCCGTGGGCACCGTGTGGTTTGGCTTTGCGCTGCCAGGGCAAATCGTCACCGAAAAATGCTGGTTTGCCGGCGACCGTGCAGCTGTGCGCGCGGCCACCGTGCAGCATGCCCTGACACGGCTGGTGCAATTGCTCAACCCACAGACGCCGCCTGCGGCATGAGTGCCGACCTGGCAGCCGGCTTTGCCAGCGGCTTGGCGCTGATCGTGGCGATTGGATCACAAAACGCTTTTGTACTGCGCCAAGGCATTCGGCGCGAGCATGTGCTGGCGGTGGTGCTTTTTTGCGCCTTGTCTGATGCGCTGCTGATTTGGGCCGGCATCAGCGGCGCCGGCGCGCTGGTGCAGGGCAACCCCCTGCTGCTCACCCTCACACGCTGGGGCGGCGCCCTGTTTCTGGGGGCGTATGGCGTGCAGGCGGCACAGCGCGCCTGGCGCGGCCAACAACTGCAGTTGGAAGCGGGTCAAAGCGTGACCTTGTTCGCGGCCTTGCTGACCTGTTTTGGCTTCACCTTTTTAAACCCCCACGTTTACCTGGACACCGTGGTGCTGCTGGGCACCCTGGCCAACCAGCGGCCTGAAGCCGGGCGCTGGCTGTTTGGCTGGGGCGCCTGCACGGCCAGCCTGTGCTGGTTTGGCGCACTCGGGTATGGCTCGCGCTGGCTCGCCCCCCTGTTCCAGACCGTGATCGCCTGGCGCGTGCTCGACAGCCTTATCGCGCTGACCATGCTGGGCCTGGCCGGCTTCTTGCTGGCCAACTAGCCAACCGCCGCCCCACCCCGATGAAAGCCCTTGCATGATGACCCCCTGGTTTGAGCACTTTGAACAACGTCACTTTGAAGTCCACGGAGCGCACATCAACGCCCGCATCTCCAAAGGCCAGCCAGGTGGCCGCCCCGTGCTCTTGCTGTTGCACGGCTTTCCGCAAACCCATGTCATGTGGCACCGGGTGGCGCAG
>JBIKZP010000325.1:0-3734 GCA_044354655.1 Rhodoferax sp.
CGACAGCGAGTACATGCTGCATCAAATCAGCATGTTGTTTGGTGGTCGTATCGCTGAAGAAGTATTCATGAACCAGATGACCACTGGCGCCAGCAACGATTTCGAGCGAGCCACCCACATTGCGCGTGACATGGTGACCCGCTACGGTATGACTGACGCGTTGGGACCCATGGTGTATGCGGAAAATGAGGGTGAAGTGTTCTTGGGCCGCTCGGTGACAAAAACCACCAACATGAGCGAGCAAACTATGCAAAAGGTGGACGCTGAAGTGCGCCGCATCATCGATCAGCAATACAGCCTGGCACGCCAACTGATTGAAGGCAACAAAGACAAGATGCACGCCATGGCCAAGGCCTTGATGGAATGGGAAACCATTGACAGTGACCAAATCGACGCCATCATGGCTGGCAAAGAACCGCAGCCCCCCAAGGACTGGACACCTCGCGTGGTGCCGCCTTCCGGTGGTGACAGCAGTGGCGGTGGCACTGCTGTAGTCAAGCCGGATGCAGCACCTACGGCTGCTTGATCTGGCCGGGGTAGACAAAAACGGGGCATTACAGCCCCGTTTTACTTGGGGCAAGCTAATCTGACTGAGCCTGGCTGCACATCAACCCTCACCACATGGATTTTCTGTTGACATCCCCTATGAAATGGAACACCACCCGATTTGCGATTGACCTGCGTTCCCCTCAGGTCATGGGTATCGTCAACGTCACGCCCGATTCGTTTTCCGATGGCGGCCAGCACGCCTCAAGCGCTGCAGCCCTGCTGCATTGCGAGCTATTGCTCAAAGAGGGTGCACATATTCTGGACATTGGTGGGGAGTCCACCCGACCCGGCTCCAAGCCCCTGCCGCTGGCCGATGAGATGGCCCGTGTGCTACCGGTGCTGCGTGAAGCCGTTAAGCTGGGTGTGCCCATCTCGGTGGATACCTACAAGCCACAGCTCATGCAAGCCGCGCTGGACATGGGCGCCGACATCATCAATGACATTTGGGCCTTGCGCTGGCGCGAGCCCGGCACGTCGTTTAACGGCATGCAGGTGGTGGCCGGGCATTCCAGCTGTGGGGTGTGTCTGATGCACATGCACCTTGAGCCTGAGAGCATGCAATTGGCGCCCATGGAGGGCGACGTACTGGCGCAAGTGCATCATTTTCTGCAACACCAAGCCCATGCCTTAGAGGCCCTGGGTGTGGAAAAAAATCGTATAACGTTAGATCCAGGCGTAGGTTTTGGTAAAACTGTGGCGCAAAACTTTGAACTGCTGGCGCGCCAGCGCGAGTTGCTTGACAGCGGCTACCCGGTGCTGGCTGGCTGGTCTCGAAAATCCTCATTAGGTGCCGTCACGGGCCTGGAGGCTCACGAGCGAATGGTGCCCAGCGTGGCGGCCGCTTTGCTGGCGCTTGAGCGTGGTGCTTCCATCGTTCGCGTGCATGATGTGAAGCCAACCGTACAGGCGATCAAGGTGTGGATGGCGATGAACGCTGTCGCCCAACAACTCAACAATTAAGGGAGCAGAAGAAAATCATGACTAGAAAATACTTTGGTACCGACGGTATTCGCGGCACTGTGGGGCAGGCACCCATCACGCCTGACTTTGTGTTGCGCCTAGCCCATGCCGTGGGCCGCGTGCTCAAAAAGACCGAAGCAAGGCCGACCGTGCTCATTGGCAAAGACACCCGCATCTCCGGTTACATGCTGGAGAGTGCGCTGGAGAGTGGCTTTAACTCTGCCGGGGTCGACGTTGTCTTGCTGGGGCCTTTGCCCACGCCTGGAGTGGCTTACCTGACCCGGGCGCAACGTGCCTCTCTGGGTGTCGTCATCAGCGCCAGCCATAACCCATTTGCAGACAATGGCATCAAGTTTTTCAGCGCCCAAGGCACCAAACTTCCAGACAGTTGGGAATTAGCCGTAGAGGCTTCTCTAGACCATCCGCCGGTCTGGGCCGACTCCGCCAGCCTGGGTAAAACCCGCCGTCTGGACGACGCTGCCGGGCGCTATATCGAGTTTTGCAAAAGCACCTTCCCCAATGACCTGACGCTCAAGGGTATGAAGATCGTGGTGGATGCCGCCCATGGTGCGGCCTACCATATTGCGCCCAAGGTATTTCATGAGCTTGGCGCAGAAGTCGTGGCCATTGGCTGCGCTCCGGACGGGCTCAATATCAACGATGGCGTGGGCGCCACACACCCGCAAGCCTTGGTGGCAGCGGTCAAAGCCCATCAGGCGGACTTTGGTGTGGCACTAGACGGTGATGCCGACCGTTTGCAACTTGTCGATGCCGAGGGGCGACTTTACAACGGCGATGAGCTGCTCTATCTGATGGCAGATGACCGGTTGAACCGTGGCGACAAACTGCCCGGTGTCGTTGGAACGCTGATGACCAATATGGCGGTGGAAGTGGCACTCCAAAGCCGGGGCGTGCAGTTTGTGCGGGCCAAGGTGGGCGACCGTTATGTGCTTGAAGCCCTGGAGCAACAGCAGTGGCTGCTTGGCGGCGAAGGCTCAGGGCATCTTCTCGCCTTGGATAAGCACACCACGGGCGACGGCTTGATCTCTGCCTTGCTGGTGTTGCAGGCGAGCGTGCGCAGTGGCAAAAGCATGGCTGAATTGCTGGCCAGCGTGACCCTGTTTCCGCAGGTGCTGATCAATGTTCGTTTGCAAGCGGGTCAAAACTGGCAAGCCAGCCCTGGCCTGTCGCAGGCCACGCAAGAGGTTCAAGCTGAGCTGGGCGATTCGGGCCGTTTGCTGCTTCGCGCCAGTGGCACCGAGCCCTTGGTGCGCGTGATGGTTGAGGCACGTGATGCCGCCCAAGCCCAGGCCTGCGCCCAGCGTGTGGCCGACATCCTGAAAGTCTGAGCATGTCCATTTTGTTACCCCTCGCATCAAGTCTTCAGGTGCTTCGCGCCGACTACGCCAATCCAGTCCATGCGCGCGCCTTGGTGAGTCTGCTGGACGCCTACGCCCGCGACCCCATGGGCGGAGGTGAAGCACTCAGTGACTATGCCCGTACCCATCTGGTATCTGCGCTGGCGGCACGCTCCCAGGCCTACAGTGTGCTGGCCTTTGTCACCGCTGAAGGCGCGCAAGAAGCTACGCCGGTTGGCTTGGTCAACTGTTTGGAAGGCTTTTCAACCTTTGCTTGCCAGCCCTTGGTCAACGTGCACGATGTGGCCGTTTTGCCCGGCTACCGCGGACAGGGCATCGCCGAAAAAATGTTGGTCTTGGCAGAGCAAATAGCGCGAGAACGTGGCGCCTGCAAACTCACGCTTGAAGTGCTGCAAGGCAATTTGGGGGCGATTAAGCTGTATCACCGCATCGGCTTTGCAAACTATCAACTCGACCCAGCCATGGGGCAGGCACAATTTCTGCAAAAGTGGTTACCCGTAGCGTCTGACTTGACGAAAAGTCACTGACCTTAATTTGAAAGGGTTGGAGAATCTGGATGGATTGGTTTCAAAAACTCCCCGGTTTTCAGCGTACACCTTATGGACTGGAGTGGCGCCTGCTGCGCTTGATGCCCAGCGTGGGACTGGCCGGTACCGTGTTGCCTGCTTTGATGGCGTTGGCCGGCCGTTTTTTCATCTCCGGCGCCAGCTCCGCCGAACTGGCGCGCCACATTCAACTGTTCGATTTTGTGATGCTGGGGCTGGTGATCTTTATCTGGACCCTGGTCTTAACGGTATCCATTGGCTGCGCTATCGTCTGGCTGATGAAAGGCCCGGCCTATGTGGC
>JBIKZP010000326.1:0-3731 GCA_044354655.1 Rhodoferax sp.
GGTTACGGGGCGAAGGCTTGTGCCTTAAAACCGGCCCCTTCAATTTTCGAATTGTCAGCCCGATTGAGTCGGTGGCTCGCGGCCTGCGTTTGTTGTACGCGGACTATGCCGTGGTGGACGATACGCATTTCATTGATTTCACGGTGACGCTGCTTCCCAGCCCCGGCTGGCGCGCCTGGTGGCGTGCCCAGGTTAACTTTGTTTATGACGGCGAGCATCCGTTTCTTCCTTTGCCGATAGACCATGCGTTTGCGCTGTTGGAGTGGGCCATGAACTGGTGTATTTCAACCCAGGCCCACCAGTACCTGACCCTGCACGCGGCCGTTTTGGAGCGCCATGGTTTGGCCCTTGTGATGCCCGCTGCCTCGGGCTCGGGGAAAAGCACGTTGGCCGCGGCGCTTTGCCACCGCGGTTGGCGTCTGCTGTCAGACGAGTTGACCCTGGTTTCTTTGCACGATGTTTGGGTAAGCCCCTTGAGCCGTCCAGTTAGTTTGAAAAACAACTCGCTGGCGGTGATTGACCGGTTTGTGCCTGGTGCTACGTTTACGCCACCAGCCCATGACACCTTCAAAGGCACCGTTTGTCATATGAAGGTGCCGGGCGATCAGGTGGCGCGCATGGATGAGCGGGCTTTGCCTGCCTGGCTTGTTTTTCCGCAGTTTGTGGCGGATGCGCCGGCGGCTCTGCGCAGGCGCACCAAGGCCAACAGTCTGCTGGAGCTGTGCCGCCATGCGTTCAACTACAGCGTGGCTGGGCTGGAAGGTTTTGAGGCGCTGTCGCACCTGGTGTCGGGCAGTGCTTGTTACGACTTCAGCTATGGCCGCCTGGAGGAGGCGGTTGGTGTGTTTGAGCAGTTGGCACACGCTGAAGCGGCATGAAGGACGGGCTGATTTCTGCCGTGTGGCAACCCGCCTGTGAGCCGCTGGCCTTGAGCCCCCGCGATTGGGAAAATTTGCTGGGGCAGGCCCGGCAAACCCAGTTGCTGGGACGATTGGCCCAACACCTTGGGGCGCAGGACCGATGGCATGAAGTGCCCGGGCCAGTGCGCCAGTATCTGGAGGGCTTGCGCCGACTACTCGACCGTCAGCACCGCGAGGTGCAATGGGAGGTCGCTTGCATTCAACGGGCCTTGCGTGGCTTCAGGGGACCGGTGGTGTTGCTCAAGGGCGCGGCTTACCTGATGGCGGGTTTGCCGCCGGCGGCCGGGCGAATTTTTTCTGACATCGACGTCTTGGTGGCGCATGAAGAATTGAGCACCGTTGAAAGTTCGCTCTTTCGCGCTGGCTGGATTCATGAGGACATGGATGCCTACAAAGAACGTTACTACCGCACGTGGATGCATGAAATTGCGCCCTTGCGGCATGTTCAGCGGGGCACGGTGGTAGACCTTCACCACACGATCTCTCCGCCCACCTCGCGCTTTCGGGTGGCGGGGTGGCAGTTGCTGGAGCGCATTGTGCCGATTGAGGGGCTGGCGGGTTGCTATGTGTTGTGCCCGTCCGATATGGTGTTGCACAGTGCCGTGCATTTATTTCAGGAAGGTGAGTTGAACAAGGGTTTGCGGGACTTGCTGGACATGCATGACTTGCTGCTGCACTTTGGCCGCGATGCGCAGTTTTGGCCTGATTTGCTGACCCGGGCGCAGGCCTTGGGGCTGGGTGAACCGCTGTTTCATGTGCTGCAGCACATTGAGCGTTTATTTGGGCCGGTATGCCCTAGGCCCTTGCGGCATCAATTAGCGCGCATGGCGCCGGCCGGGCTAGGCCGGGCGCTGACGCTGGCCTTGTTCAGGCGGGCACTTGTACCCAAGCACCCGAGCAGTGCGCGTGCTTTCAGCGGGCTGGCACGTTGGCTTTTGTATGTGCGATCCCATTATTTGCGCATGCCCTTGAATCTTGTGATTTCTCATCTGGCGCGCAAAGCCTTGCAACGATACTTTTCGTCAGATCCATCCACCGATAAAGCCAACAAGGTTCAGCGAGCGGCGCCATGAAAGTGGGTGCGCTTCACACTTAGGAGACGCATGCCATGGTTTACAAATTAGTTGTTTTTCTTCTTGCCTGGTTTGGCGCTGTCTCTGTGCAAGCCGACATGCAAAGTGTCATCGCCAAGGTGAAGCCGGGGGTGGTGATTGTGGGGACGTACAAGAACACCAACAGTCCGCGTTTTGGTCTCAGGGGTGCTGGATTTGTGGTGGGCAATGGCAATCACATCATCACCAATGCGCATTTGATTGAGCAGGCCATCACCGACGGCGATACCGATTCCAGCTGGGTGGTGATGGTGGGTTTGGAAAAGAAAGAGTTGCAGATGCGCTCAGCCGTGATTCTGGAAGTGGATGCGGTGCACGACCTGGCGTTGTTGAGCTTTGATGGCCCACCGATGCCCACCTTGGTGATGCGTGATTCCCGGCTGGTGCAGGAGGGGCAGGCGGTGGCCTTCATGGGCTTTCCCATTGGCGGTGCATTGGGTTTTTCGCCAGTGACCCATAGGGGCATCATCTCGTCCATTGTGGCTTTTGCCACGCCTTCTGCATCGGCCCAGCAACTGAGTGAACGCACGGTGCGCACCCTGCGCAGTGGGGCCAGTTTTAATGTGTTTCAGCTGGATGGAACAGCCTACCCCGGTAACAGTGGCGGCCCTTTGTTTGACCCGGAGACCGGTGAGGTGCTGGGTGTCGTCAACATGGTGTTCATCAAAGGCTCGCGGGAGTCTGCTTTGTCGCAACCCTCGGGTATCAGCTACGCCATTCCGTCGCAATTCATCTTGCAGATGTTGAAAGATCGCAAGTTGAATTGAACTGAAGAGGGCGGCATGTGCTTAAGACTTTACCCCCAGCCCTAAACGGCTAGAAAGCGGCTGGCGTGCTCCAGGTCTTCGTGGGTGGTGCCCAGCGCCAAGGCATGCACAAATTTTCGCCACGGTTCATCGGGTTCGCCCAGACGAAAACCGTAGACTTGATTGAGCGGCCCGGTCTGTCGCCGCACCGCCATGACTTTGACGCTGGAGTGCTCTGTGTTGCCGAGTTCTATTTGCGCGTCACCCCAGGTTTTCAGGGGCAGTTCGTCGCGGGCGATGGCCTGGAAACCGTATTCAGACAACTCCACAATTTGCAGACTGCTGGCGTTGTGTGCGCTGACCGTGCCACAGTGAAATACGCCCGGGCAGGACACGGAATAGCGTTGGTGCTGGCGTAACGCATCGTAAGGGCTGGATTCGGCAGGAACCGCCGGCAGGATGCGTCTATAGCTCTCAAGGTTGTAAATGGCGTGCAGCAGGCGTTTTTTTCGGGTGTCCAGTGCTTGAAAAATACCGGATTTCTGGTTGAAAAAATAGTCCAGCAAGTCAGCGGTCATGACGGGGTCGTTGGTGGTGAAGTAGCGACGGTTGGGCAACACGATGTTGGGCAGCACGGTCTTGACAAAGTACTTGTACAGATTTTTCTGGTCGGCTTTGTGCCCATAAGCCCGCTCAAACACACCGGGCGCCTGGTAAAGGTCCAGGCTGGCGCCTACGGCTGGGGCGCCATTGGCAAAGTCGTAACTGGCCACCACGTTCTCAGACAAGCGTTGAAAGAACAGCAAGGATTCATAGAGATCGATACGGTCGGGGTTGACGGCAATCAGCAGGTGGCGCGTATCAAAGAAGCTGGTGCAATAGCCGTACATGAATTTCATCAGGGGAAACAGAATCATGCCCCCGGTTTTGCGAAAACTGGGGTGAACGGCCAG
>JBIKZP010000327.1:0-3712 GCA_044354655.1 Rhodoferax sp.
AACCCAAACGCGGTGCCGTTGGCAGCAGCCAGGGCTTCCTCGTCATCGTCCACCACTTGAACGGACAGCACAGGGCCAAAAATTTCTTCTTGCACGCAGGGGTCGTTGTGGGGCAGGTCATCCAGAATGGTGGGGCGGTAAAACCAGCCGGTGTCGGCCGGGTTGTCGGCGCCCGAATGGCCACCCACAGGAATGGCGGCACTGCGTGCCCGGGCCGCCTCCACGTGGCCGGCAATTTTTGCCAGTTGTTGCGCGGAGTTGATCGCTCCCACATCGAGGTCGCGCAGTCCGTGACCCACCTTGAGCAGGCTAGTTTTGCGCACCAGCGCCTCCAGCAAGGCGCTGTGGATACTGCGTTGCACCACTAAGCGCGAGCCGGCTGAACAGATTTGACCGGCGTTGGAGTAAATGGCCCACAGGGCGGCGTCTGCCGTGGTGTCTATGTTGCAATCTGACAAGGCGATCAGCGGCGACTTGCCGCCCAGCTCCAGCGTCAGGCTGGCCAGGTGAGGTGCGGCTGACTGCGCCACCGATATACCGCTTTGGACCGAGCCGGTGAAGGTGATGTGGCGCACTTTGGGGTGCTGGGCCAGGGCGGCGCCTACCACCGGGCCCAAACCGGTAACGACATTGACCACGCCCGCAGGCAGCCCCGCCTTGGCCAGTAACTGGCCCATGAGCAAAGCGGTGAAGGGCGTGGTTTCAGCCGGTTTAGCCACCACCGTGCATCCCGCGGCCAGCGCGGGTGCCACGCTGCGGGCAAAGGTGGAGGTGGGGTAGTTCCAGGGGATGATGTGCGCGGTCACGCCCACGGGCTCGCGCAGGGTCCAGCTCATGTGGTGGGCATCAGTGGGTAGGGCGCGCCCCTCCAGCGTGCGCGCCACGCTGGCGTAGTAGGTAAAGAAGTTGGCTGCCGTGCGTACATCGCCACGCGCCTCGGTCAGGGTTTTGCCGGAGTCGAGCGATTCGAAGAAGGCCAGCGTTTCCAGGTCTTCCAGCAGCAAGGCCGCCATGCGGTTCAAAAGGTGACTGCGCTGCTCGGGGGTGGAGTGGCGCCAGTCTTTCAGCGCCGCTTCAGCCGCGTCTACTGCATGCGCCACGTCCTCTGCCGTGCCCGCGCTGAAGCTGGCAAAGGCACGGCCCAGCCCAGGGTCATAACTCTCCAGCGCAGAGCCCGGCGTGTGGCAAAAAGCCCCGGCAATCCAGTGGCCCGTGGGCAATTGGGGCAATTCAGGCAGTTGGCCCTTGCTCAGGTAAGCCTGCGCCAACTGGTCGGCGCTTGCCGTCATGCCTTCACCTCGCTGACCTGGTAACTGGCGGTTTGCAGCCACTCGGGGTTGACCTCTACACCCCAGCCGGGGCCGGCGGGAATGCTGGCCTTGCCGTCGGTGATGGCAAATGGATCGCCCAGGAACAGGTTCTCTTGCCACGGGTAGTAATCGGCCCCTTCAATCGAAAACTCCAGGTACTTGCCGGCATTGGGAATAGCGCCGAGCAAGTGCATGGTGCAAATGGTGACCAGCGACAAATTGGCGCTGTGCGGGGTGCAGGGCAGGCCGGCTTGGGCCGCCATGGCGGCCACTTGCAGGGTGCGAGACAGGCCGCCCATGTACATCACGTCGGGTTGCACAATGTCCACCGCACGCATCTCGATCATGCGCGCCCAGGTGGACAGGTCCCAGTCTTGCTCGCCGCCGGTGACATCGAGCGTCAGTGCCTCGGTGACCTGCTGGCTTTGTTCCAGATGCCAGTAGGGGCAGGGCTCTTCAAAATGGCTGATGCCTTCGGCCTGCAGCAACTGGCCGACCTCAATGGCGCGTTTGACCGAGAAGCCGCTGTTGGCGTCCACCAGCTTGGCGATGCCATCGCCCAGCGCGCGCGCCACCACCGGAACGACTTCCTCGGTGCGGCCGGGCCATTCGTCCACATCGGCGCCGCACTCGGCGGCTACCCGCCATTTAAAGGCGTCAAAACCTTTTTCATCGCGCAGGCGCACCAGGCGCGCCGCCTCATCCTGCGGCGTGATGTCACGCTTCATGGACGAGGCGTAGGCGCGCAGCGGCCCGGCGGTGCCGCCCAGCAATTCGACCACCGGCTTTTGCGCCAGCTTGCCGCGCAGATCCCACATGGCGGTGTCCAGTCCGGCCACGGCGCGGCAGCGGTAACTGCCTGGGTATTTGTGTTCGCGCCGCTCGATGATGTTGACCAGGGTGTCGATGTCCAGCGCATCTGCGCCCAGCGCCCAGGGCGCTACCTGCCGGTGAAAAATGGTGGCGGTGATGTCGGCGTTGTAGGTGGAGGTCTGACCCCAGCCAACATGGCCGGTATCGGTGGTGAGTTTGACGAAACAGACAAACTCGTTGGCAAAGGTTTCTAGCTTGGCAATGTGGTGCGCGCTGTGCGTCATGGTCTCGGGTCCTTGGGATAAGTTTGCTGGATAAAACGGGCCGCTTGCGCCGCCACCATCACGGTGGGGGCGTGGGTATTGGCGGAGGTGATGTTGGGAAAAATGGAGGCGTCCACCACGCGCAAGGCGTGTACGCCATGCACGCGCAATTGCGCATCAACCACGCCGCCCTGGTTTTCAGGCGCCATGCGGCAGGTGCCACACGGGTGGTAGACGGTGCCACTGCGGGCCCGAAAGTCGTCCAGAATTTGCGCGTCACTGGCATTGGCCAGGTCGATCTCGGGTTGTCCCACGATGAGTTGCCGCATGGACGGTGTGCTGTGCAACTGGCCAATGAGCCGGGCACCGGCCAGCACCCCGGCGCTGTCTTCGGGGGCGCTCAAATAATGGGGCCGAATGAGGGGGTCATCTTGGGGCCGGGCGGAGGCAATCTCGATGTGTCCGGTGCTCAGCGGTCGGCAAGGGTTGAAGCCGATGATGAAGCCCGGGTAGGGGTCGGGTTTGAGCAACTGGCGCTTGCCCACTTGCTCGGTGGAATAACTCACCGGGGTGAAATACAGCTGCACATCGGGGCGGGCGAGTTGGGCCGAGCTTTTGACCATGCCCCCCATCTGGTTCACGCTCAAGCTCAAGGGGCCGGAGCGCAGCAGCACATAGCGCAGGCCCGCCGCCAAGCGGCCCGACCAGCTACCCAGCACTGCGTTCAAGGTGGGCTCGGTGGCGCGGTAGGTGTAGTTGATGCCCAAATGGTCTTGCAAGCCGGCGCCCACACTGGGGTTGTCATGCACCACCGGTAGGCCGTGCTTTTGGAGCAGGGCTGCCGGCCCAATGCCCGAGAGTTGCAGCAACTTGGGCGAATTCACCGCCCCGGCGCACAGCAGCACTTCCAGCCGGGCGCTGGCTTGCAATACCTGCCCGTTCACCTCGTATTCCACCCCGGTGGCCCGGCGGTCTTGCAGCAAGACGCGGTGAACCAGGGCATGGGTTTGAAGCTTGACCTTGGGCCGGCGCAGCGCCGGCCTTAAAAACGCATCTGCCGACGAAAACCGCAAGCCCCGGTAAGTGTTGGTCTGGTAAGCCCCCACGCCCTCGGGCGTTTGGCCGTTCATGTCGGTGGTCAGGGGCAGGCCGGCCTCCTGGGCGCCGGCGATAAAAAAACGCTTGATCGGGTGGTACTGCGTCGAACGGTCTGATACATAAAGTGAGCCGGTGCCGTCCAGGCCCGTGGCCGCCGAAGCTTGAACAGAGCCATCCGCAAGCACTCGTTTTTCTAGCCGTGCAAAGACCGGAGCCACATCGTTCCAG
>JBIKZP010000329.1:0-3703 GCA_044354655.1 Rhodoferax sp.
ATGAAAAACCGCCTACTGAGCCTGACCCTCAATGACAATGCACCCGAACTGGCGCCCGCAGCCATAGAGCGCATACGCTCCTATGCAGGTCACCCGCCGGCTTTTGCCACAGTGACTGAACTGGGAGCATTTTTTCGCCATGTTTACCAGCCTTATGGCTGGATGAGCGATGCGCAGTGGCGTCGCCTGACTGAAACCTCCACCCGGCGCCTGCCAGACGGTCGGGTCACGCCACACTACGACCCGGCCATGGTGCGGCAGTTCGTGGCGCACCCCGAGGATTACCTGATCTGGCCGCACTACGATGCCATCACCGCGCCGGTGTTGTGCCTGCGCGGCGCGCAATCAGACCTGGTGTTGGCACCCACAGTGGCGGCCATGGCCTTGCGCGGCCCTGGAGCCCGGGGCTTGCTGCAGGTGCATGAGGTGGCCGACTGCGGCCATGCCCCGGCCTTGAATGTGGCGGGGCAACTTGATGTGGTGTCGCAGTTTCTGGCGCAGGTGGAAAGCACCCGTCAATAAAAAATCAGTAGTGCGGCGGCAACTCGTCGCGCGCTTGGCTTAAGCCACCGCTGGCGGCCTGGGTGCTTTGCAGCCGCAAATGGCTGACCTCGCGCACCAGTGCATCAAGCTGCTGCTGCTGGCGCACGATGACCTGGTTGAGCTGGTCGAGCAAGTCTTCGTTGAAGCTGGCTTTGATCTCCAGATCGGTCAGGCGTTGCTCTATTTTTTCGGCGTCTTTCATGGGGTGTCTTAAGCTGCAGCGTCAGGCGTTTTGAGCTGGCTGCGCAGACGGTGCCGTCTGCGCCGTTTGTCCTGTCTGTGCTGTTTTTCGCTTGGCCAGCAGGCGTCCCACGTCACGCGGGTTCAAGCCGTACATGTCGGCAAATTCTTGCGGTGTTTTGCCACTGCTTTGAAACGCGCTGTACAGAGCTTCTTCCTTGGCCAGCAGCAAGTCGTACTGGGCCAGGGCTTCTTCCAGCAGTTCGTTGGCTTGCGCGTCGTTGGACTGCACCAGCGCCTGGTAATCGAGTCGGCTCACGCCCGAGGCTTCAAAGGCGTGGATGATTTGGGTGCGCACCTTGGGCCGCAAGTCTTCCGCACTGCGCGTCTGGCGGCGGCGAAACAACTCCAAAATGGCAAAGTAGACATGCTGTGGCGCCACCGGTTCTACGGCCGCGCCGTCTAGGCCGTAACGCGCCATGCCAGCGGCCACGCTTTGCAGGTAGCGCGTGGAGCGGGTGTGCACGGCCAGTGCAGTCTTGAGCGATTCACGCTCAAAGTCAGCCGGATGCTGGGCCAGAAGTTCCTGGAATACCCCCAATTTGAGAGGCCGGAACTCAGCGCCAAAGAGTTGCGGGTACAGCTCAAACAGTTTTTCAAGAACCGGTTGGGCTGCACTCTGGCGATTGGGGCGGGCTGGGCGCTGGGGGGCCGGGTCGGCGGGCGTGTTGGTCTCAACGACGGGCGATACGGCTTCGGGGGTGGTGCTGGTCATGTTTATATTTCTGAAATCAAGCCCGGATTGTCAACGAAACGAAGCCCTACACTTCGACCTCCGCTTTGCCCCCAGTTACCAATCCCCATCATGAAGTTCAAGCTTGCTAAAAATTCTCTCTTTGCCCTGCTGCTGCGCGCGCCGTGGTGGGTCAGTTTGCTGCTGGTGGGCTTGGTGGTGATGGCCTCTTTTGCCTTGCTGCCGGTGGCCTATGTGGGGTATGGCGCCATGGGCGGTTTCCCGTTCCTGGTAATTTCGGTGGTGGTGGCCTGGCGCCAATGGCATGCGCCCAACCCCGATCGAGTGAGCGAAACCCTGGCCCGCGTGGCAACCATGCCCTGGCGAGACTTTGCTGCGGCAGTCGAGTCCGCCTATGAGGCGCAGGGTTACGCCGTCAAGCGCCTGAACGGCAGTGCGGCAGACTTTGAGCTGGAGAAGGCCGGGCAGGTGACGCTGCTGAGTTGCAAACGCTGGAAAGCGGCCAGCCTGGGCCTGGAGGTGCTGCGTGAGCTGGCTGCTGCAAATGGGGCGCCAGCGGCGCAGGGTGAGCCCTCCCAAGAAGGCCCCGACCACCGGGTCTGCATCAGCCTGGGGCAGGTCTCTGACAAAGCCCGCGCTTTTGCCCAGGAACAGGGCATCACCCTGATGGCTGCCCAGGCCTTGGCGGTGTTGTTGATGCCGGGCAAGGGCCGTTAGGCCCAAATTAGAGCGATGGCGCCTTAACCTGACTTATTTTTTACTGTGGGGCGCCCAGCGCCAGCGCTTCGGCCTTTGAAGTAGCCAGGGCCTGCACGTCAGGTGCGGCCTGTGTGGGCCAGCCTGCCAGGTGCTGCTGCGCCACCTCACCCAGTGCGGCGACAAACTCGGGGTCGTCGTTGAGGCAGGCAATGTAGTGAAAGGCTTCGCCACCCGCGTGCAAAAACGCCTCGCGGGCTTCCATATTGATTTCTTCTAGGGTTTCCAGGCAGTCGCTGCTGAAGCCGGGGCACATCACATCGACCCGTTTCACACCGCTTTGCGCCAGCGCGATAAGGGTGGGTTCGGTGTAGGGCTCCAGCCATTTGGCCCGGCCCAGGCGGGACTGGAAGGTGACCTTGTACTCAGCCTTGCTCAGGCCCAGGGCCTCGGCCAGCAAGCGCGCGGTTTTGAAGCATTCGCAGTGGTAGGGGTCGCCTAGGTGCAAGGTGCGCTCGGGCACACCGTGAAAACTCATCACCAATTGGTCGGGCCGGCCGTGCTGCTGCCAGTGGCGCTGCACACTGTGCGCCAGCGCGGCAATGTAGTGCGGGTGGTCATGGTAGTGGTTCACAAAGCGCAGCTCGGGCAGGTGGCGCACCTTGGCGGCCCAGGTGTAGACCGCATCAAACAGGCTGGCAGTGGTGGTGGCGGAATACTGTGGGTAGGCCGGCACGATCAGTACACGGGTCACGCCCTGTGCTTTCAGCGCATCGAGCTCGGAGGCCATGGCGTTGCTGCCGTAGCGCATGGCGTAACGCACCAGCACCTGATGGCCCTGGGCTTGCAGCCAGCCTTGCAGTTGGGTGGCTTGCCGCGAGGTCCAGATCTTCAGCGGCGAGCCCTCGGGGGTCCAGATGCTGGCGTACTTGGCGGCTGATTTGGCAGGCCTGAAGCGAAGAATGATGCCGTGCAATATCAACAACCACAGCAGTCGGGGAATTTCGACTACGCGCTGGTCGCTCAAAAATTCGGCAAGAAAGCGCCGCACATCGGCAGTAGAAGGCGAATCGGGGGTGCCCAGGTTGCAGTACAGCACGGCGGTACGGGGTGTCTGGCCATGCGTGAAGCTGGGCTCGGGCGTGAAAGGGGTCTTGATCATGGTCATGCGGTATTCTCTCCCACCTATGCTGGATATATTAAAAATCAGGGCCATTACCCTGGACCTAGACGACACCTTATGGCCGATCTGGCCCACCATTGGCCGCGCCGAACTGGCCCTGTCTGCCTGGCTGCAGCAGCACGCGCCCACGACCGCCTCGGTGTTTGCCGACCCCAAGGCCCGGCTGGCGGTGCGCGAGGAGGTGCTGCGCCTGCAGCCCGGCATTGGCCATGATTTGAGTGCTGTGCGGCGCGAGGCCATTCGGCTGGCGCTGCACCAGGCCGACGAAGACACCCAACTGGCCGAGCCCGCGTTCCAGGTGTTTTTTGCCGAGCGCAACCGGGTGGACTTGTACGACGATGCCCGCC
>JBIKZP010000328.1:0-3703 GCA_044354655.1 Rhodoferax sp.
ATGGCCGCCAGGCCCGCCACACCGGCGCCGGCAATAAACACCTTGGCTGGCGGCACCTTGCCCGCCGCCGTGATCTGGCCGTTGAAGAAGCGACCGAACGCATTGGCCGCTTCAATGACCGCGCGGTAACCGGCCACGCCGGCTTGCGAGGTCAAGGCATCCATCTTCTGGGCGCGGCTCAAGGTGCGCGGCAACGCATCAATGGCCAGCACGGTGACCTTCTTGGCCGTGAGCTGCTGCATTAACTCGGGGTTTTGCGCCGGCCATATAAAGCCCACCAGCGTCTGCCCTTCATGCATGGCAGCCACTTCGTCCGGGGTGGGGGGCCGCACCTTGAACACCAGGTCAGAGTTGGCCCAAAGTTGGGCTGCGTCCTGCACCACCGTTGCGCCAGCCGCCCGGTAAGCGTCGTCGCTCAAATCGGCACCCACACCGGCACCTGACTCAATGGCGACTGAAAAGCCCAGCTTAATGAGCTTTTCCACCACCTCGGGCACCGTGGCCACCCGCTTTTCACCCGGGAAAATTTCGCGTGGAACGCCGATGCGTTGGCCAGAAGATACAGCGTGGGTTGTTTCCACGGAGTGGGTACCGGGTGCGCCAGTCTGCATGGGGCGGTTCCTCGTCTTATTAGGTTGAGATGGATCGATCTGAGGCTGAAGCTTACATGAGTTTTACAATTTTTTGCCCCGGTAGAACCCTGTCAGCCAGGGTTGGGACAGGCTACGCATAATCCAGCGATGGATACACGATGGAAACCCAGCACCACGGTGGCGGCAATTATTGAGCGTGACGGCAGGTTCATGCTGGTGGAGGAGCACACCTCGGTCGGCCTGCAACTGAACAACCCGGCAGGCCACCTGGACCCGGGCGAGAGCCTAGTGGACGCCTGCGCCCGCGAGGCCCTGGAGGAAACCGCCCACCTGTTCACACCCACCGCCCTGGTGGGCGTTTACCTGTCGCGCTTTCAGCGCCCCGCTACTACAGTTGCGGCAGATGCTGCCCATGGCAGCCCGGCGGACGTGGAAGATATTACCTACCTGCGCTTTGCCTTTTGCGGCCAGCTTGGCGAGCAACAACTGAACCGTGCGCTGGACACCGGCATTGTGCGCACGCTGTGGCTCACGCCCGACGAAGTGCGCGCCAGCGCCGCGCGCCACCGCAGCCCACTGCTGGTGCGTTGCATGGAAGACTACCTGGCCGGGCAGCGTTTTCCTTTGGAACTGCTCAGCACCGACAGCTCAGTGTTGCGCCTGACCTGAGCGCAGGCCCGTCCCCCGCGATAATCGAGTCCCTATGGATAAGCAACAGTCTGGGCAACGCGTGGTGGTCGGTTTGAGCGGCGGGGTGGACTCGGCGGTCACTGCCTGGCTACTCAAACAGCAGGGCTACGAGGTCATCGGCATCTTCATGAAAAACTGGGAGGACGACGACGACTCCGAGTACTGCTCCTCCAACATCGACTTTGTGGACGCCGCAGCCGTGGCCGACGTGATCGGTATCGAGATTGAGCACGTCAACTTTGCCGCCGAATACAAAGACCGCGTGTTTGCCGAATTTTTACGCGAGTACAGCAGCGGGCGCACCCCCAACCCCGATATTCTGTGCAACGCCGAGATCAAGTTCAAAGCCTTCTTAGACCATGCCTTGCGCCTGGGTGCCGACAAAATTGCCACTGGCCATTACGCCCGCGTGCGCCACAACCCGACCACCGGCCGCCACGAACTTCTCAAAGGGCTGGACCCCGCCAAGGACCAAAGTTATTTTTTGCACCGCCTGAACCAGGCACAGTTGGCCAACACCCTGTTCCCGGTGGGCGAGCTACACAAGACTGAAGTGCGCCGAATTGCGGCTGAGATTGGCCTGCCAAATGCCAAAAAGAAAGACTCCACCGGCATCTGCTTCATTGGCGAGCGGCCATTTCGAGATTTTTTGAACCGCTACATTGCCCGCGAACCCGGCCCCATCAAGGACGACCGGGGCCGCACGATTGGCCAGCACGTGGGCTTGAGCTTCTACACCCTTGGCCAGCGCCAGGGCTTGGGCATTGGCGGCCTCAAGGCAAAAGGGGCCGACCTCAAAGCGGCGCAAGCCCGGGGCCAGCGTGGCGTGGGGGAACACACGCCCTGGTATGTGGCGCGCAAAGACCTGGAGAACAACACGCTGTGGGTGGTGCAAGGCCACGACCACCCATGGCTGCTGTCGCGGGCCTTGACGGCGCAGGACGCCAGCTGGGTGGCCGGCGTTGCGCCGGGCGCCGGGCCACTGGCCGCCAAAACCCGCTACCGCCAGGCCGATGCCCCCTGTAACTTGGCGCTGGCGCCGGCGCCGGCAACGCAACAGGACTTCAACCTGACCTTCAGCGAACCCCAGTGGGCGGTCACGCCGGGGCAATCGGCCGTGTTGTACGACGGCGAGGTCTGCTTGGGCGGCGGCGTAATTGCCGCGTCCACACCGGTCTGAGCCTGAACTCAGCCTGACCGAACCGTGCCAGGTTTTTCAGTCAGCCCATGCGCGCCAGCATGGTCTCCATGTCTTTGAGCATCAGATCCAAGCCTTCTTTTTGCGTCGCATCGGGCTGCATGCAGGCCTGCAACTCCTGCTCCATAAAACACAGGGTCATGCGCAGGTAGGTGCTGTCCAGCGCTTTGCGCACGGCCGAAAACTGCTGGCCTATCTTCAGGCAACTCTCGCCCTCTTCAATCATGCGCTGCACCCCACGAATCTGGCCTTCGGCGCGGCGCAGACGGTTGAGCACATCGGTGCGGGCTGCGGCATCTGTCAAAACCGTCATGTGTTTCTCCAAAAAAGTGGCTTACTTTAGCCGTTGTCCGAGCACGTCGTGCACCTCTAGTTCAATGGCAATGCCCTGACCGACACTTTGGGTCACCGTGCAATAGCTTTCAAACTGCGCCAGCACCCGGTCCAGGTGCTCCAGTTTTGCCGCGGCCACGCCCAGCGTCAGCACTGCGTGAAGGCTCAGCACGCGCAGGCGTCCTTCCGGGTTGCGCCCCACCTCGGCCGTAACGTCGCAAGTGATGGGCTCGGGCGCTTGCTTGAACTTACGCAGTGCAAACAAGAGCGAGTCCGACAGGCAGTTGCCCACCGCAGCGGCCAGCAGTTGCACCGGCGAGGGGCCAGCGCCTGCCCCCAGCGGCGCGGGCTCATCACCAACCAGGCCGGGAATGCCCGACCCAAAGTCAATGTCGAACTGGTAATCCTGCTTTTGCCGCAGGGATACCCGAATACCGGCCGCGCTCACTGCTGCCCCGCTCAATTGGCACAGCCAATTTTGTCTTCGGGCACGCCCAGCTTTTTCAAGATGATGCCCAGCGGACAAAAGTTGGTGAACCCCGACTGAAACAAGTTGGCCCCCACAAAGGCGGTAAACGCCAACGCCCATTTGCTGACAAACAGCGGGCTGCCCTCCACCCCCAGCGCCAGGGAAATCATGACAAAAAGACCAGCAAACACAAGAATAAAACGTTGAACCGTCATGGTGAAACTCCAGTAGTTAAAGAAAAATGAACCCGAAAACAAAAATTACTTGGTCAGCCGGGTGATGCCCAGCAACTTGAGCACGTACTTTTCATACACCGGCTCCGAGTTACCGGTCTTGATCTTGCGAATGAAATACTTCTCGAACGCGATCTTGGCCAAGTGAACCCACTTGCCTTTTTTGAACCAGTTGACATTGCGTGGC
>JBIKZP010000506.1:0-3702 GCA_044354655.1 Rhodoferax sp.
AGGCAGCAAAGTCAGGAATGGCGGCGAGCCAGGTCAATATTTCACAAAGTGATCTTCGTGGCTTCTGGATTCCAGTTTGCAGTAAGACTGAACAATCCCGAATCGTTGACCGCGTAGCCCACCTACGCCGCCTGTGCGCTGACCTGCGCCAACGCCTGGCCGCTGCAAGTGCGCGGCAGTCACAGCTCGCCCAATCCCTCGTGGAGCAGCAATCCACGACCACCGTCTGAACCTACCCCATGTCCACCTTCGGCAGCACCAAGTGCTCTAGGCGATGATTGACCGAGGCTGATTTGTGAGTAAGCTAACATTGAATATCTATGCATTGACTTCTAGTCGACGAACAAATGGCCGTGTGCGACCAATTGGAAGCCCAGATCATCACCACCCAAACCGACAGCCGCCGGTTGCTGGTGGCTGTTCCGGCTGTAGCTTTGAATCCGGCTTGGCTGTGCACGGGGATACTCGCAAGAATATGGATCGATCGCTACGCAAGTGCACATGACGCAACTTCAGAAGATCACTGTTAAAGGCTTCAAGTCCATCCACGCCTTGGTGGACTTCGAAATGCGATCGCTCAATGTGCTGATCGGTGCCAATGGCGCGGGCAAAAGTAATTTCATCGGCGTATTTCGATTCCTGGCAGCTCTAACCGGCGACAACTTTCCGGTGGATGTGCAGAACTGGGGTGGGCCTGATGCGTTGTTGCATTACGGTCGCAAATTAACGGATGCCATGGAATTTGAGGTGTATTTTGCGCCAGAGAGCGGTGTAGCCAATGGATACAAGGTAACGCTCGCACCCACACAGGACAACCGCCTCATCTTTACCCGTGAACAGTCGTGGATCAATGGTCGTTATGGTCCGAATTCATATTCGCTAGGCGTTGGACACGATGTGGCCAAGGTTACTTCTGATGAGGTGGACCGAAGCAAAAACGTGAGCCGGTACGTCGCAGGCAAGTTAAAGGTTTGGCGTCAATACCATTTCCATGACACCGGCGATAGAGCGGCCGTCAAGCAGGTGCATCAGGCCAACGATACCCTGCGCCTCAAGCCCGACGCTGCCAATTTGGCCGCCTACCTTCGTAAGCTGAAGACCACGCCGTTTTGGGAGCCAAGCTACCAGCGCATCGTGGAGACAATTCGTCTCGCAGCGCCATTTTTTGGTGATTTTGTGATCAGGGAGGAAGAACCTGATGGCGCTGCGGCAACGGCCGTTGAGCTGGAGTGGACTGAACGGGGCCGACCCGATACGCCTTGGAAGGCCCATGTACTGTCCGACGGTACTTTGCGCTTCATTTGCTTGGCGACACTGCTACTGCAGCCGCCTGCGTTAATGCCCGACATCATCCTAATTGATGAGCCTGAGTTGGGTCTGCACCCTTACGCCATCAATTTGTTGGCGCAAATGCTTAAGCGTGCGGCGGAGAACAAACAGGTTATCGTGTCAACGCAGTCGGTGGAGTTGCTCAATGCCATGTCACCTGAAGATGTCGTGGTCGCCGGCCGTGAAAACGGCGCTACAACACTCAAGCGGCTTGACCCAGCTGATTTGACCGATTGGCTTGAAGACTATTCGCTGGGCGAATTATGGAAGCGCAATGTGCTGGGCGGAAGGCCTACACGATGATCAGGATTGTGGTCGTTTGCGAAGGGCAAACAGAAGAAACCTTTGTGCGTGATGTGCTGGAGCCGCATTTTTCGCCCACTGGTCTGTACTTGTATGCCCAAACAATTGATACTTCACCGGGGCATCGCGGCGGGGCCCTGAATTACGATCGCGTTCAGCGCCAATTGCGTAATACGCTCAGACAAAAGTCGGCACCGGTCGTAACGACTTTTTTTGATCTTTATCGATTGGATAAGCGTTTTCCGGGCTTTGACACAGCTATGACCAGAAGCTCTATGGAAGCAAGAGTCGAGACATTGAACGCTGCTTTGGCTAAAGACATTGTGGCGCTGTCTGGATGCGACCCCGCACGATTTCTGCCCCATATTCAGCCTCATGAATTTGAGGCATTGCTATTTAGCGATGTGGCGACGCTTACCGGTGTAGAGCGGGGTTGGGCTCGGAGCGCCGTAGAGTTAAGCACGATAAGGCAAAAAGTGGAGACGCCGGAACACATCAACGATCAGCCGGACACAAAGCCCGCTGCCCACCTTGAACGGTTGCTAAAAAGCCCGCAATTCAGCAAAGTGGATCATGGGCCGATTGCGGCATCCCGGATGGGCCTGCCATGCATTGAGAGGGAGTGCCGGCATTTTGCTGGCTGGCTCCAGCGACTTCGCGCACTTGCAACCTGAGCCACTTGAATGCCGATCCGCACCGCCCTCTGGAAAGTCACTGCGCAACCCACGCAGCTGCTGGAAGCAGTATTACCCAGCGAAAAACTGCTGGAAGACATGATCGTTGCGCAGCCCTTGCTGCTATCCGACGCATGGATGCTCATTGGCCGCCAGGAGCACACGGGGCAAGGCGGCATCATCGACCTGCTGGCGATTGCCCCCGATGGTTCGCTTGTACTGATAGAGCTCAAGCGCGACCGCACCCCGCGCGATGTGGTGGCCCAGGCGCTGGACTACGCCAGTTGGGTGGAGGAGTTGCAGGCGGAAGACATCGCCGCCATCTACCGGCGCTTCAAGGCGGGGCAAAGCCTGTCGGATGACTTCAAGGCCCGATTCGGCCAGTCGCTGGACGAAGATACGCTCAACCAGAGCCATCAGATCGTTATCGTCGCTGCGCAGTTGGACGACAGCACAGAGCGGATCGTGGCTTACCTGAACAAACGGGACATTGCAATCAACGTGCTGTGCTTTCAAGTGTTCGCCCACGGTGCTGAGCAGTTGCTCAGCCGTGCGTGGCTGTTGGACCCAGTGCACACGCAGGTGAATGTGACCCCACCCGCTGACGGGGTCACGGAGCCATGGAACGGGGAGTTTTACGTGTCCTTTGGCCACAGCGCTACGCGCTCGTGGGCCGAGGCGGTGCAATACGGCTTTATTTGTGGCGGCGGCGGTGCGTGGTACAGCCGCACGCTGCAGTTATTGAGGCCGGATGACCGTGTGTGGGTCAATGTGCCCAGCACGGGCTATGTAGGCGTAGGCCGTGTCATAAGCCGCGCTGTGCAGGCGGCAGATTTCAAAATCACGGGACCTAACGGCGAAGCGTCCGCCTTGGACGTCTTGACCCAAGGTGACTACCACCGCGAATTCATGACTGATCCCGAACGCAGCGAGTGGTTTGTACAGGTGGAATGGCTCAAGGTGGTCTCACTTGACCAAGCGGTGAAAGAGATAGGCTTCTTTGGCAACCAAAACACTGTCTGCAAACCCACCACGCCAAGGTGGCGCAGCACGGTAGAGAGATTGAAAGAACGGTTTGGAATTGCCTCGGCTTGAGGGGTCAGGCTAAGGCCTCAAACGTCAATATTCCCTGCCCTCAGCGCGTTGGTCTCAATAAAGTCGCGCCGCGGCTCCACGTCGTCGCCCATCAGCATGGTGAAGACGCGGTCGGCCTCGATGGCGTCGTCGATCTGCACGCGCAGCAGGCGGCGCACGGTGGGGTCCATGGTAGTTTCCCACAGCTGGGCCGGGTTCATCTCGCCCAGGCCCTTGTAGCGCTGGCGGCTGGTGGCGTGTTCGGCCTGGGCAATCAGCCAGGCCATGGCGCTGCGGAAGTCGCTCACGCGCTCTTCTTTTT
>JBIKZP010000330.1:0-3662 GCA_044354655.1 Rhodoferax sp.
ACCTGCCCCACGCGCTGGCGCTGGTGCGCCGTGGCCAGGGTTCGCTGGTGTGCTCGCTCTTTGGCGCCGACCCGGCCACGCTGGCCAGCACCGCGCTGGAGTTGGCCGACAGCCATGGCCGCGTGCACATCGTCTCGCCAGACGTGGCGCAGCTGCACACCGGTCACGGCAACGTCATGCCGCAGTCGCTGCACGGCGGCCCAGGCCGCGCCGGTGGTGGCGAAGAGTTAGGCGGCCTGCGCGCCCTGAATTTTTACCACCGCCGCAGCGCGCTGCAGGCCAGCACCGCCGTGCTGGCTGCGCTGTAAACCCCTAGCCCCTTGACTCAACGCCAACCGGAGAACACCCCATGACCACAGTTGCCCACATTCAGCCACCCGGTGCGGTGTTCAACTTTGCCCAGCACCTCATGGCGCTCAACCAGCAACGCGCCAGCAAGACCGCCTACCTCGACGACCAAGGCAGCCTGAGCTATGGCGCGCTAGCCGAGCAGGCGGCGCGCCTGGCGCAGGCGCTGCTGGCCTGTGGTGTGCGGCGTGAAGAGCGCGTGCTGTTGCTGATGCACGACATCAACGACTGGCCGGTGAGCTTTCTCGGGGCGCTGTACGCCGGTATCGTGCCGGTGGCGGTCAACACCCTGCTCACCGCCGACGATTACGCCTTCATGCTGCAACACAGCCGGGCGCAGGCGGTCATTACCTCCGGGGCGCTCTTGCCCGTGCTGCAACAAGCCCTGGTGCAAGCCACGCACGAGGTCAAGCACCTCATCGTGGCGCGCCCCACCGACGCCCTGCCGGCAGGCGCTATAGCGCTTGACACCTTGCTGGCGCAACACGCCCCGCTGGCGCAGGCGGCGCCCACCAGCCCGGATGATCCCGGTTTCTGGCTCTACTCTTCGGGCTCCACCGGCCGTCCCAAAGGCACGCTGCATACCCATGCCAACCTGTACTGGACGGCCGAGCTGTATGGCAAACGCGTGCTGGGCCTCACCGAGCACGACGTCTGCTTCTCGGCGGCCAAATTGTTTTTTGCCTACGGCCTGGGCAATGCGCTGACCTTCCCCTTGAGCGTGGGCGCCAGCGTCATCCTGATGGCCGAACGCCCCACCCCTGAGGCCACCTTCAAGCGTTGGCTGGGCGGTGTGGGCAACACCCGGCCCAGCGTCTTTTTTGGCGCCCCCACCGGCTTTGCCGGCATGCTGGCCTCGCCCGCGTTGCCGGCCAAAAAAGAGACCGCACTGCGGCTGTGCTCGTCGGCGGGCGAAGCCTTGCCGGCGGAGTTGGGCGAGCGCTTCACTGCACACTTTGGGGTCGAAATCATTGACGGCATTGGTTCCACCGAGATGCTGCATGTGTACTTGTCCAACCGCCCTGGCCAGGTTCGCTACGGCACCACCGGCTGGCCGGTGCCCGGCTACGACATTGCCCTGCGCGATGACGAGGGCAGCGCGGTGGCCGACGGCGAGACCGGCGACCTCTACATCAATGGCCCCAGCGCGGCGCTCATGTACTGGGGCAACCGCGAAAAATCGCGCGATACTTTTCAGGGCGCCTGGACCAAAAGCGGCGACAAGTACGTGCGCAACGCCGACGGCTCCTACACCTACGCCGGGCGCAGTGACGACATGCTCAAGGTCAGTGGCATTTACGTGTCGCCCTTTGAAGTGGAGTCCACCCTGGTGCAGCACCCCAGCGTGCTCGAAGCCGCCGTCATTGGCGTGCCCGATGCCCAGGGTCTGACCCGCACCAAGGCCTTCGTGGTGCTAAAAACTGGCGCCCAAGCCACCGAGGCTGAGCTGCAAGCCTTTGTCAAAGACCGGCTGGCGCCCTACAAGTACCCGCGCCTGATCGAGTTTTTAGCCGAATTGCCCAAAACCGCCACCGGCAAAATCCAGCGCTTCAAACTGCGCGCCCGCGAAGCGGGCTAATGGCTGCAGCTTTGATCCGCGTTAATTTAAGGCCTTTAAGCACGCCGGATAATGAGCCGCAGTGCATGACGGCCGTCAAGCACACCCCATAGACCTGCGCTTTGCCTGAGAAAGGCAGGACCGGGTTTGGCACTGGAGTTGTTCATGGCAAATCTGATGAATCTGACCTACCCGACGAACCTTATCTACCTGGTGGTGGGTTTGCTGGTATTTTTGGGCGTGCATTCAGTGCGCATCGTGGCTGAGCCCTGGCGCCTGCGTACCCGTGAGCGCCTGGGCGAGCCGGCCTGGAAAGGCCTGTATTCGCTGTTGTCGCTGCTGGGGCTAGGGCTGATCATCTGGGGCTTTGGCCTGGCGCGGCAAACGCCGGTGCAGTTGTGGAGCCCGCCTGTCGGCATGCGCCACTTGGCCTCGCTGCTGACCTTGATTTCTTTTGTCTTGCTGGCGGCAGCCTATGTGCCGCGCAACCGCATCAAGGCGCGCTTGCACCACCCCATGGTGTTGGCTGTGAAGACTTGGGCGCTGGCGCATGTGCTGGCCAATGGCAATCTGGCCCATGTGCTGTTGTTTGGTGCGTTTTTGCTCTGGGCTGTATTTGATTTCAGGGCCGCACGCCAGCGCGACCGGCGCGATGGCACGGTCTACATCCGTGGCAACACCGGCGCCACCTTGATCACGCTGGTGCTGGGCGTGGCCGCCTGGCTGGCGTTTGCACTCTGGTTGCATGGTTACCTGATTGGCGTGCGGCCTTTTGGCTGAGCCGTGACACCGCCATGAGCAAGCACGGGCGCCTATGAGCATTCGCAACCTCGACTCGCTGTTTGACCCCGCCTCCATTGCCGTCTTTGGCGCCTCGTTGCGCCCCGGCAGTGTGGGCGCCACGGTGTGGCGCAACCTGAGCGCGGGGGCCTACCAAGGCGCTTTGTACGCCGTTAACCCCAAGCGCCCGGTGCTAGGCGGCCACCTGGTGGTGGTGCGCACGGCCGACTTGCCGCAGGCGCCAGAGCTGGCGGTCATTTGCACACCGGCCGACACGGTCGCCGGCTTGATTGAAGAGCTGGCGCAACGCGGTACCCGCGCCGCCGTGGTACTGAGCGCGGGCATGACGGCGGCGCAAAAACAGGCCATGCAAGCCGCCGCCCGCCCGCATTTGCTGCGCATTCTGGGGCCTAACTGCATAGGCCTGCTGTCGCCGCACCGGGGCTTGAACGCCAGCTTCTCGCACATTGACGCGCAGCCCGGCGAGTTGGCCTTTGTGTCGCAGTCTGGCGCGCTGGTGACCGCCATGCTGGACTGGGCGCAAGGCAAGGGCATAGGCTTTTCTCACTTTGTCTCGCTGGGCGAGCACGCCGACGTGGACTTTGGCGACATGCTGGACTACCTCGCCAGCGACGCCAAAACGCGCGCCATTCTGCTTTACGCCGAATCGATCGAGTCACCGCGCAAGTTCATGTCGGCGGCCCGTGCTGCCGCGCGCAACAAGCCGGTGATCATCGTCAAGGCCGGGCGCTCGGCGCAAGGCCAATTGGCGGCGGCCTCGCACACCGGCGCGCTGGCGGGCTCGGACATCGTGTTTGACGCAGCCATTGCACGCGCCGGCATGCTGCGCGTGGACACCTTGCAGGAGTTGTTTTTGGCGGCCGAGATGCTGTCGCGCTTTCGCGGCAACCGCGACGAGGCCATCACCATCCTCACCAACGGCGGCGGTGCCGGCGTGATGGCCGCCGATGCGGCA
>JBIKZP010000331.1:0-3657 GCA_044354655.1 Rhodoferax sp.
GGTGAAATGAAAACTGAACTGCCGAAAGCCCAACGTGGCGTAAAGCACGGCAACGCTCCAAAGCAAAGCCAGGGGCCAACCCACAAAAATCTGCAATAACCAATAAATCAGCAAAACCAACAGTGAAGGCCCGCCAACCGCAAAGCCCCAGGCCAACCACCCATGCGAAGACTTGCCGGCATCAAAATTTTGAGCACACCATCGCACCCAGACACGGATACTGTGGTGTATGGAATTTCCAGGCCCTAAAGGACGCGCCTGTTCAAGCAACAGGGCAATTAGCACAGAGAGAAAACTCATACAACAATCATAGCGTCACACTGACTCAGGCAGCCAGCAGACGGTAAAAATTGCGCAACATGCCGGCCGTAGCACCCCAGATGAAACGTACGGCGTCCTTGTCTTGGTAGGGCATGGATAACCATTCGCGCCATTCCCCCTCACGCTCCACCCGGTGGTGTCGGTGGTGTGATGGATTCATCAGGAATTCCAGTGGCACTTCAAAAACATCAGCCACCTCATTCGCATTTGGGCTCAGGCTAAAACCCGTACTGACCAAGGCAACCACCGGCGTGATGATGAAGGCGGAACCCGTTACGTAGTGCGGCAATGTACCGAGCACCTCGACAAAGCCAGGGTCCAGACCTACCTCTTCCTGGGCTTCGCGCAGGGCAGCCGCAATGGCATGGGCATCCTCTTTGTCCACCTTCCCACCAGGAAAGGCAATTTGCCCGGAATGAGTAGATAGATGCCAAGTTCGCTGAGTCAGCAAGACCGTGGGGCGCTCCCTCATGACAATAGGCAGCAATACCGCGGCCTGAATAGGTAGCCGGTCAGAATATTTTTTCTCGGCATGGAATTCAGGAACCCATTCAGGCGGATGCGCAAAGCGCTGGCGCAAAGCCGACGGCTGCATTACCCCTGGAGGCACAGGTGGCAAATGCGAATCTATACGCACCACAGGTACGGCGGCCGGATCAAATAGAGGAAGAGGCGGCTGGAAAGAATCTGATGTTCGGGAGGACATGTGATCGAACCAAAAGAAAAAGCCGCCGCAGACAGATTCTGGGGCGGCTTTTTGGAGAACAGCGCGAGTTAAACGTTAGCTGTTTTCTTGGCTGGCAGCTTTTCTTTGATACGTGCCGATTTACCACTGCGGTCACGCAAGTAATACAGTTTGGCACGGCGCACATCGCCACGGCGCTTGACTTCAATGCTGGCAATCAGCGGGCTATAGGTTTGGAACGTACGCTCCACGCCTTCGCCACTTGAAATCTTGCGAACGATGAAACCGCTGTTGAGTCCGCGATTGCGCTTGGCAATCACAACGCCTTCGTAAGCCTGGACGCGCTTGCGGGTGCCCTCGACCACATTGACGCTGACGATAACGGTGTCGCCAGGAGAGAATTCGGGAATAACTTTCCCGAGACGAGCAATTTCTTCTTGCTCAAGGGTTTGAATCAGATTCATGATTTCCTTTAATGATCATGGTCGCGCCAGTGCCGGGATTGACACAGATTTCAGGTGGAAATAATCCGCCCAAAGGCCGCCAGAGGATCTGCTAAGCCGCACATTATAGTCTGAAGTGAATTCAGACGGCCTGGGTGTACCCTCAGCCCAGAAGCTGAGAGAGAGTCACCTCATCCTCAGGACTCAAGCGTCCGCTTTGTCTCGCTGCTTCAATCAGATCAGGCCTTAGACGCGCAGTAATAGCTATGCGCTGCTCTCGGCGCCAACGCTCAATATGGACGTGGTGACCGGACAATAAAACACTGGGTACCCCCCTGCCCGACCAATTTTCTGGACGGGTGTAGTGCGGACAATCCAACAAACCGTCCAGCACGGGATTGAAACTGTCTTGTTGGTGGCTGCCTTCATCATTCAAGACCCCGGGCTGAAGTCGGGCCACGGCATCCAGCAGCGCCATGGCCGCAATTTCTCCGCCCGACAAGACAAAGTCACCCAAACTGATCTGCTCAGTCACGTATTCATCAATGAACCGCTGGTCAATGCCTTCATATCGGCCGCAAACCAGAATAGCGCCCTGGCTAGCAGACCATCGCTCCACCATGGCATGGTTTAACGGTTTACCCACCGGAGAAAAAAGAACTACCGGCGGCACATCGGGTCGCAGCTCAGTTATTTGGGCGATGCATCTTCCCAATGGCTCGGCCATCATGACCATGCCGGGTCCGCCACCAAAGGGGCGATCGTCCACTCGCCTGTAGTTACCCTGCGCAAAGTCTCGGGGGTTGCTGAGCTGAACGTTGACCTGGCCTGACTCAAAAGCTCGGCGTGTGATACCGCTCGTTAAAAAAGGGGGGAAAAGCTCGGGAAAAAGTGTGACGATGTCAAAACGCATGCCGCCACCCTCAAAATTCAGGTTGCCAGTCCACCAGAATGCGTCGTGCCTTAAGGTCCACGTCGTCAATGTAGACAGCCACAAAAGGAATCATCCGCTCCTGTACTTTTCCATCTTGCTCAAAATCCATCACCAGCACAGTTTGTGCACCGGTAGAGAGCAATTCTTTGACAGTGCCCAGCGCAATGCCTTCGCGGTTGATGACCTCCAGGCCAATCAGATCGACCCAGTAATACTCATCTTTTTCAGCGGGGGGGAAACTCGAACGCGCAACAAAAATGCGTGAACCACGTAAGACTTCTGCTGCCGTGCGATCGTCCACCTGATGCGCCGAGGCGACGACAGTTCCAGAGTGAAGCTTGGCTTCCTTGACAGACAGTTTGACCACACCAGCAAAGGTTTTCGGGCCTTTTTCGGTGGGCAATAAAAACCAGATTTTGGATGCAAAAAGCGCTTCAGGATCAGCGCTATGGGACAGGACCTTGAACCAGCCCTTGATACCCCAGGCATCGGCGATGCGCCCAACTTCGATAGCGTCCGCCGGCAATTCGGCGGCTTCGAGGCCGGGCGTCATCACAACAATCAGGCTGCTTTTTTAGCGGCTTGATTGATCAGACGTTCCACGGTAGGGGAAGCCTGGGCGCCTACGCCCTTCCAGTAAGTCAGGCGGTCTTGAGCAATACGAATGCTTTCTTCGTTGGCTGTAGCAATCGGGTTGTAAAAACCGATGCGCTCAATGAAGCGACCGTCACGACGGGTGCGCTTGTCAGCAACGACAATATTGAAAAACGGGCGAGCTTTTGCTCCGCCACGGGCGAGTCGAATGACGACCATGATTTATCCTTTGGGTGGCGGAGTTTTATTTCCGTCAATTTATTAACACGTAAGCTAGCGTTTGAGACACGCGACTGGCCACCCGGCCAGCGACACACTAGTTAGCCTGACATTATAACGTTTCCTACTTTTATGACCATCATCCGATCCAGCCAAGACCAAGACCTTGCGGCAATCACAGCGATTTATGCACACCACGTCCTTCACGGCACTGGCACATTCGAGGTTGATCCCCCCAGCCAGGAGGACATCCACACGCGCCGTGCAGATGTGCTTTCCAAAGGCCTACCTTACCTGGTGGCCGCAGACGGCGAGCAGGTTCTTGGCTTTGCTTACTGCAACTGGTTCAAGCCTCGCCCGGCGTATCGATTTTCGGCTGAAGACTCCATTTACATCAGTCCTGACGCACAGGGAAGAGGCCTTGGGCGGGCGTTACTGGCAGAGCTCTCGGCACACGCCGA
>JBIKZP010000333.1:0-3626 GCA_044354655.1 Rhodoferax sp.
GTCAAGCACGGCGGGAATGGCTTGGGCCTGAATGGCCGTGGGGGTTTCGTAACCCTGCTCAAGCACGGCCTTAACAATGGCCGGGGCCAGGTTTAATTCTTCAAAGTTCATGATGGAGCGCCCATGTCAGAGCGCGTGACACCGACCCACTTGGCCCGAAGGCCAATCAGTCAAAGATCGGCAATATTTACAAGGTGAGCGGTTGACATCACAAACAAAGGTGTTTGGAGCAGGCTCCAGCAGAAGTGCTGATGTTGTGGCAACTGGCGCCATCAACTGGACGCATTCTCGCACGAAAGTGCAATTGGCCTTTGAGCAGCTGACGGTGCCGGCCGCAAGCAGCTGATGAGAGCTATGAAAGCATGCCTACAATGCTTTTAATAATTATTATTGTTTTCTTAAACTGTCACCATGACCTCAGAAGTCAAAGCGCGCATTCAGATTGACCAGCTCTTGCAATCGGCGGGCTGGCACGTCTGCAACATCGACCAAGTCAATCTGCACGCCGCGCTGGGCGTTGCAATTAGAGAATTCCCGCTCAACTCCGGCCATGGCTTTGCCGACTACCTGCTTTACGTGAACGGCAAAGCCTGCGGCGTGATCGAGGCTAAAAAAGAGGGCGTTACCCTCAAAGGTGTTGAGGCGCAGTCAGAGCGTTATGCCCAGGGCCTGCCCACTACCTTGCCCGCTTGGCGCAGGCCCTTGCCTTTTTTGTTCGAGTCCACGGGGGTAGAAACTCAATTCACCAACGGGCTGGACCCGCACCCCCGATCGCGCCGGGTGTTTGCGTTTTTCAGGCCCGAGTTGCTGGCCCATTGGATTCAAGCCGCCTTGCCGGTCTCGCCCAACCTCATCGCGGTGGGCACACTGCCCAGCCACGAGCCCGCTGCAAACTACCTCCCCACCGGCACCTTTTTGGCCCGCATGCAACACCTGCCCGAGCTGGTCACGCAGTGGGGGCAGGGCGGGGCCAACTACCAGCTGTGGCCCGCGCAAATCAAGGCAGTGCAAAACCTCGAACTTAGCCTGGCCGCCAACAAACCCAAAGCCCTCATTCAGATGGCCACAGGCAGCGGCAAAACCTTTACGGCCATTACCTTTATTTACCGCCTGATCAAGTTTGGCGGTGCGCGGCGCGTGCTGTTCTTGGTGGACCGGGGCAACCTGGGCCGCCAGACCAAAAAGGAGTTTGACCAATACGCTTCGCCCTACAACAGCTACAAGTTTGGCGAAGAGTTCATCGTGCAGCACCTGCAAGGCAACCAGGTGGACACCAGCGCCCGCGTGGTCATTTGCACCATTCAGCGCATGTTCAGTCTGCTCAAAGGCAAAGAGCTACCGCCCGAGGCCGACGAAGAAAGCCTTGAGGGCGTGGAGAGCCTGTTCAAAGACCCAGAGCCGATTGGCTACAACCCGGCCTTTCCCATCGAGCTGTTTGACATTGTGGTGACCGACGAAGCGCACCGCAGCATCTACAACCTGTGGCGCCAAGTGCTGGAGTATTACGACGCCTATTTGGTCGGCCTGACCGCCACGCCCAACAAACAAACCTTTGGCTTCTTCAACCAAAACCTGGTCATGGAGTACGGCCACACCCAAGCCGTGGCCGACGGCGTGAACGTGAATTACGACGTGTACCGCATTCAGACCGAAGTGACCGAGCGCGGTGCCAAGGTTGAAAAAGGCTTTTGGTTGGAGACGGTAGAAAAAGCCACCCGCCGCAAAACCGCCTGGCAGCTGGACGAAGACTTTGAATACGACCCCAACGAGCTGGACCGCAGCGTGCAAACCCCGGACCAAATTCGCAAGGTCATCACCACTTTCAGGGACCGGCTTCACACCGAAATATTCCCCGGCCGCACCGAAGTGCCCAAGACGCTCGTCTTTGCCAAAGACGACAACCACGCTGAAAAAATTGTAGAAATTTTGCGTGAAGAGTTTGGCAAGGGCAACGAGTTTGCGCAAAAGATCACCTACCGCAGTACCCACGCAAGTGGCACCAAACCCGAAGACTTGATCAGCGCTTTTCGCAACAGCTACTTTCCGCGTGTGGCCGTGACGGTGGACATGATCGCCACCGGAACCGACATCAAGCCGGTGGAAATTGTCATGTTTATGCGCAGCGTGAAAAGCCGCAGTTACTTTGAGCAAATGAAAGGCCGCGGCGTGCGCGTATGCAACCCGGCCGACCTGCAAGCCGTCACGCCCGACGCCAAAGTGAAAGATCACTTTGTGATTGTTGACGCCGTGGGCGTGTGCGAGCGCGACAAAACCGACAGCCGCCCCATGGACACCAAGAAGACGGTGCCCTTGGACAAACTGCTGCAAGCCGTGAGCCTGGGCAATGTAGAAGACGACGTGTTGAGCAGCGTGGCCGCCCGCTTGGCCCGCTTGGATAAAGACCTGAGCCCCGCCGACCACGCCAAAGTGGTGGAGGCCAGTGGCGGCAAAAGCCTGCGCGACCTGGCCAGTGGCATTGTGCAAGCGCTGAACGTGGACGATGACACATCGCCCTTTGAAGCTGATGCCAAACGGCTGGATGCCGCCAAACCCTTTGCCAACCCCGCGCTGCGCCAATTGATATTGCAGCTGCGCCAAAAGGCCGACCTGGTGGTGGACATCGTCACCCAAGACGAACTGCTGCACGCGGGCTTTAGCCAAGCCGCCAGCGAACGCGCCAAAGGCTTGGTGCAAAGTTTTGAAGCCTTCATTGCCCAGCACAAAGACGAAATCACCGCGCTGCAAATTTTGTACAACCGCCCCACCCGCGCCCCCTTGAAATACACCGACATCAAAGCCTTGGCCGAGGCACTGCACGCCCCGCCGCATTTGATAGACGAGGGACAACTGTGGCAGGCCTATGCCGCACTGAACAAGACTAAGGTGAAAGGCACCAGCCAGCGCCGCCTGCTGACCGACCTGGTAAGCCTGGTGCGCTTTGCCATGCAGCAAGACAACGAACTGGTGCCTTACCCCGAGCGGGTGCAAAGCAACTACAGCGCCTGGCTGGCGCAGCAACAAACCGCCAAGGGCCAAACCTTTACCGCAGAACAACTGCACTGGCTAGAAATGATCCGAGACCACATCGCCGCCAACTTAGGCATAGAGCCCGACGACTTTGAATACGCCCCCTTCAACAGCGAAGGCGGCCTGGGCAAAGTGCACCAGCTGTTTGGTGCGGAGCTGGGGCAGGTGATTGAAGCGATGAATCGGGAGTTGGTAGCGTGAGCGAATTGAAAGAGCGAATCACAGGGCGTCTCGGTGATCTACTGCCACTAAAGTATGGAAAGAGCCTGCCTGCCGCTGTGCGCGATAGCACGGGCTCTGTCCCTGTTTATGGCTCCAGTGGTGTTGTCGGTAGCCATTCCTATGCGCTGACCACTGGTCCAGTCATCGTCGTTGGACGCAAAGGCAATGTGGGCGCAGTACATTACTCGGCAGTGCCATGCTGGCCAATTGATACAGCGTATTTTGCTGAACCACCTATGGGTCACGACCCGCGCTATTACCGATACTTGCTGGACTCACTGGGCTTAGCGCGGCTGGATAAATCAACTGCTATTCCAGGGCTGAGTCGAGACGACTACAACGCTGTTGAAGTGACGATTCATCCACCAGAGCAGCAG
>JBIKZP010000332.1:0-3626 GCA_044354655.1 Rhodoferax sp.
AAATGGCCGACTTAGATAGCGGTGAACGCGTCAAAAACATTGAAAACTACATCATCAAAGGTGTGTTGTGGCAGGCGTTCACCGCCAAAGAACCGGTGGCTTTGCTGATCGATGAGATTGACAAGGCAGACATCGAATTCCCGAACGACTTGCTGCGTGAACTCGACCGCATGGAGTTTTACTGCTACGAAACCCGCCAGCTGATCAAGGCCAAGAACCGGCCCCTCGTCTTCATCACGTCCAACAACGAAAAAGAACTGCCAGACGCCTTTTTGCGCCGCTGCTTTTTCCACTACATCAAGTTCCCCGAAGCCGACACCATGAAGAGCATCGTGGACGTGCACTTCCCCGGCCTCAAGCAAGAGCTGCTGACCGCTGCCATGAAAACTTTTTACGACGTGCGCAACCTGCCCGGTCTGAAGAAAAAACCCTCCACCAGCGAGTTGCTGGACTGGCTCAAGCTGCTGCTGGCTGAAGACATTCCTCTGGAAGCCTTGCAAAGCAAGGACGACAAGGTGGCGGTGCCGCCCCTGGTAGGTGCGCTGCTCAAAAACGAGCAGGACGTGACCTTGTTTGAAAAACTGGTGTTCATGCAGCGCCACAACCGCTGAAGCCGGACACCCAAGCCATGGATAAATCACTGTGGATTGAAGGCTTGTCAGACGCCATTGGCTTTGTCGGCGGCGCCCTGCTCGGCTTTTGGCTGGGCCGTTTGATCGGCTTGGACATCTTTTCTCAAGGCTATGACAACGCCAGTATTTTTGGCATTGTTCTGGTCGGACTTGGCGGTGGATTGGGCCTTCAACTGGCACGGCGCTGGCGCAAGGGCCGCAGCAGCCACAAGGAAGAATAAGCATGGCCTTTGTTGAACCCGTTACCCTGCAAGGCCGTGGCGTGTCGCTGGTTCCGCTTGAGCTGGCCCACGTCCAAGGTCTACAAGCCGCTGCCGCCGATGGCCAGCTCTGGAACATCCGGGTCACCTCGGTGCCGGAGCCCGAGCAAACCCACCAATATGTTGAGGACGCCCTGGCCATGCGACAGGCGGGCAACCGTTTTGCGTTTGCCGTGACGGACACCGCCAGCGGCACCGTGCTGGGCAGCACCAGCTACCACGACATCGTGCCCGCCGTGCAACGCCTGGAAATTGGCTACACCTGGTACGCCAAACGCTGCCAGCGCACCCACGTCAATAGCACCTGCAAGCTGCTCATGATGACGCACGCCTTTGAGGTCCTGGGCTGCCGGGTCGTAGGCTGGCGTACCGACAATTTCAACTTTGCCTCGCAAGCTGCCATTGAACGCCTGGGTGCGCGCAAGGACGGCGTGCTGCGCGGCCACGCCCTGCGCCGCGACGGCACCATTCGCGACACCGTCATGTACAGCATGCGCGCAGGCGAATGGCCAGAAACCAAAGCGCAACTCTTGCATTCGCTGGACAAGCCACGCGGCTAGACACACCATGCTGATTGACTTTTTCTACACCCTGCGCTCTGCCAAGTTGCCCGTCTCGGTCAAGGAATTCCTGACCCTGATGGAAGCGCTACAGGCCGGCGTGGTGGGCCCCAACACGCCAGAGCCCGAAGGTGACGACGAAGCCACCGGCTACAAGATTGAAGACTTTTATTACCTGAGCCGCACCACGCTGGTCAAGGACGAAAAGCATTACGACAAGTTTGACCGTGCCTTTGCCTCTTATTTCAAAGGCGTGGAAACCATTGCCGACTTCACCAAAGACATTCCCCTGGACTGGCTGCGCAAAAACCTTGAACTCAACTTAAGCCCTGAAGAGCGCGCCAAGATTGAGAAAATGGGCTGGGACGAGCTGATGGAGACGTTGAAAAAACGTTTTGAAGAGCAAAAGGAACGGCACGAAGGCGGCTCCAAATGGATAGGCACTGGCGGCACCAGCCCGTTTGGCGCCTACGGCCAGAACCCGCAGGGCATTCGCATTGGTCAAGACAAGAGCCGCAACAAAAGCGCGGTCAAGGTTTGGGACCAGCGCGCCTACAAAGACTACGACGACTCACAAGAACTCGGCACCCGCAACATCAAAGTGGCGCTGCGCCGCCTGCGCAAGTTTGCCCGTGAAGGCCATGAAGAAGAGTTGGATCTGGACGAAACCATCAGCAAGACGGCCGCCAATGCAGGCTACCTGGACATCAAGATGCGTCCCGAGCGGCACAACAACGTCAAGGTGCTTCTGCTCATGGACGTGGGTGGCACCATGGACGAGCACATCACGCGGGTAGAAGAGCTGTTCTCAGCCACCAAGACCGAGTTCAAGCACCTGGAGTTTTACTACTTTCACAACTGCGTCTATGACTTCATGTGGAAGAACAACAAGCGCCGCTTCAGTGAAAAATTTGCTACTTGGGACATCATCCGCAAGTACAACAAAGACTACAAGCTGATCTTCATTGGCGATGCCACCATGAGCCCCTATGAAATTTTGCAACCGGGTGGCAGCGTCGAATACAACAACGAAGAAGCTGGCGTCGAATGGCTGCAGCGACTGACCAGCGCGTTCCCCAAATTTGCCTGGATCAATCCAGAGCCCCAGGGCGTCTGGCAGTACCGTCAAAGCATCAGCGTGGTGCAGCAAATCATGAACCAGCGCATGTTCCCTCTGACCCTCAAAGGGCTAGAGGAAACCATGCGACTGTTGACTAAATAGCGTTTATTTTTTCTTTGTAACCGTTTTCTTATCTAACCAGACTTGGTTGAATTCATCCCAGCTGTGGGTGCTCAAAAACCGTTTGGTTTCTTCGCGCACTTGCTCACGCGGCTTCTTGGTGGTCTTAACCTCTTCTTCAGTTAATGGCACCCACTTATTCTCGGTCACATCGTACCGGTGCTTGCGTAAAAAGTCATCTCGTTCGGCCTTGACTTCAGCCCGTGATTTGAAACCCACGGGCGCTTCATACCCCGGTTTCAAAACCCAGTTGTCATTCACTGGATCCCAACGGTGCGACTTAAGAAAATCATCGCGCTCCATCTTGACCTGTTCACGGGTTAAAGGGGCCTCGGCTTTGGTAGCCATGGTCTGTGCGTTGACCCAACCAGAAGTCGTCAGAACCACCCCCAACAGCAGGGGTAAAAACTGCAAGCGCTTCATCGAAAAGGTCTTGGGTTTGAGTGATGCCTTGGTTTTCATTTGCCGTGTTCCATGAGTTGAGGGGATTACAGTTTCTTGGTAAGAACAAAACGCGACTTGCGAAACCGCAAATGCACCAAGGTCAACGTGAGCGCCCGCGCATGGCATGACATAAGTCACAGAACCACGGGTCGATGCCCCTGGCAGAGGGGCTTCAAGCTGAAGGTGGCTTCACGCTTAAGGCGACTTTAATTGGCGCGCATACTCGCGCCGCTTCATGTCCAGGTAAGCGGCACGGTCCACTTCATGCAGTTGTGCCGCATACAACTCGGTCGATGCAAACCAACTCTGCAACCGCTGCTCCAACTGCTGCGATGGCGTGCTATTGACCGCACTCAAAAAAGCATCAATCGCCAGGTAATAGCGCATCGTGTTGCGCTCCACCACACCGCGAACGCCCCCTATGTAAACGGCCTGCGAACTGCCCTGCGCCCCCGTGAAAGTGAACCCTATCTTGTGGCTGCCCAGCGTG
>JBIKZP010000334.1:0-3611 GCA_044354655.1 Rhodoferax sp.
CTGCCGCGAGGCGGTTGCACTGACATGCTTTTAACCAGCGCCGGGTTGGCGTCCAGCTCCGCGTCGGTGATGCTGCCCACGTGCAAGGGCAGTGCGGCAGCTACCAGGCGGGCAATGCCGGCGCTCAGAGTGTCCTTGTCCAGCGGGTCGGTCATGTTGAAGTCCAGTCGCGCATAGTCGGGCGTGATGGAGCAGCCGTTCACCAGTTGCGGGACCAGGTGGCACAGCAGATGCGAGCAGGTGTGAAAACGCATCATGCGGTGGCGCCGCGCCCAGTCGATGCGGGCGGTCACCGTGTCGCCCACGGCCAGCAGCGGGGCCTCGCTGGTTTTTTCGGGGAGGGTGGGGTCCAGCAGGGCGGCCAACTGCTCTGGTGCGGGCAGGTGGCAAATGGCGGCGGTGAAGCTGCCGTCTTCGGCCTTGCCCTTGCGCGTATCAACAATGACCAACGCCGTGCCCTGGGCGTTCACCAGCACGCCCGCGTCCCCGGCCTGGCCACCGCCCAAGGGGTAAAACACGGTGCGGTCCAGCACAATGCCTTGGGGGGTGATGGCGGTTACCGTCGCGGTGCATTCGGTGAGGTAGGCGTCTTGTCGAAACAGGTCTGTGGTCATATGGGGCTCCATGCTTTGATAATACCGGTATGCCCCACGACCTTGCCGCCTCACCGGCCATCCTGCTATGCACCCTCAACGCCAAGTACATCCACGCCTCGCTGGGCCTGCGCTACTTGCTGGCCAATATGGGCGACCTGAAGGCGCAAACCCGGCTGTGCGAGTTCACTATTGCCCGCCAACCGCAAGACCTGGTGGACGAATTGCTGGCCGCGCTGGGTGAGCCACAGCCGGGACGCCCGCAAATCATTGGGTTTGGCGTCTACATCTGGAACGTCACACCCACCTGCGCGGTGGTGCGGCTGCTCAAAGCGCAACGCCCAGGCATCAAAATCATTTTGGGTGGCCCCGAGGTCAGCCATGAAGTCGAGCAGCAAGACATTGTGGCGCTGGCCGACCATGTGATCACGGGCTGGGGCGACGTGAGCTTTCCCCAGCTCTGCCGCGCCTTGTTGCACGGGCCGCAGCCGCTCATGAAAGTCATGGTCGGCGTACAGCCGCCGCTGGACCAGATTACCCTGCCGTACAGCGAATACACTGACGCAGACTTGGCGCACCGACTGCTCTACGTGGAGGCCTCGCGCGGCTGCCCGTTCAAGTGTGAGTTTTGTCTGAGTTCTCTGGATAAAACCGCCACCGCGTTTGACCTGGACGCTTTCTTGCTGCAAATGGAGAACCTGTACCAGCGCGGCGCGCGCAACTTCAAGTTTGTGGACCGCACCTTCAACCTCAAGATAGACGCCTCGGTGCGCATATTGCAATTTTTCCTGGACCGTTTGAGTCCCGAATTGTTTGTGCATTTTGAGGTGATTCCCGACCATTTGCCCGACCGCCTCAAAGCCATGATTGCGCAGTTTCCACCCGGAGTGCTGCAGTTTGAGGTGGGTATTCAGAGCTTCAACGTGGCGGTGCAGCAGCGTATCTCGCGCAAGCAGGACAACGACAAAACCGTAGCCAACCTGCGCTGGTTGGTGGAGCAGTCGCACGCGCATTTGCATACGGACCTGATCTTTGGTCTGCCCGGCGAAACCCTGGCCAGTTTTGCCCAGGGATTTGACAAACTGCACGCCTTGCAGCCGCATGAAATTCAGCTCGGCATCTTGAAGCGCCTGCGCGGCACCCCCATTGCCCGTCACACCGTGGAGCACGGCATGGTTTATGAGAGCGACCCGCCTTACACCGTGCTGCAAACCGCAGCGGTAAGTCGCGCTGACCTGCAACGCTTTGCCCGGCTGGCGCGCTACTGGGACCTGGTGGCTAACTCTGGGCGTTTCAAGCAAACGCTGGCCTTGCTGCTCAGCCCCGCGCCAGACACGCAGCCTTCGCCGTTTCAGGCCTTCATGGCCTTCTCTGACTGGCTCTGGCACAGCAGTCAAAAAACCAGCGGCCTCAGCCCCGAAATGCTGGTGGACGCTTTGTCCGCCTACCTCAACACGCAAACCCACCTGCAGGCGCACACTATTCAAAGCACGCTGCTGGCCGACTACCTGGCCAGCGGTGCCCGTGCCAATCCGCAAGCCCTGCAAGGTCTGCTGCCCAAATACGCAGCGGCTTCCAAGCCCGGTGCCACTGCCCTGACGCAACGCCAGGAACGGCACCAGGCCTGAAGCCGCCTTTTTTTGACTTTTTTACTTTTTAAGCCTTTATTCCCATGAGTCAAACCCCTGCCTGCCCTCAGTGCACCTTAGAGAACACCTACTTGGACGGTGAACACTACATCTGTCCCGACTGCACCTATGAGTGGCCCGCCCAGGCGGTGGCCGAAGACGGTGTCGACGCCGCCAAAATCATCAAGGACGCCAACGGCAACCCGCTGGCCGATGGCGACGCGGTCATTCTGATCAAAGACCTGAAGGTCAAGGGTTCCTCCACCGTGTTGAAAAAAGGCACCAAGGTCAAAAGCATCCGCCTGGTAGCCGGCGACCACGAGGTCGACTGCAAAATGGACGCGGGCAGCTTCATGCTCAAAGCCGAGTTTCTGAAAAAAGCCTGAATAATCTTGGGTGAAAAGGTGCTGCCCCGCCGGCCTATTGACATGACAATTGCACCCGGTCGATCAAGCCAAATGTCGTTGGAAGGCGTCAAATGAAAAACATATCCACTGGCCTGCCGGGGCTGTGGTCGCTTGGGTCCCTGCTGGCCCTGCTGACCGTCGCCAGTTGGCCTGCCCACGCCGGGCCTTTTGAAGAAGCGCAGGCCGCCTACCAGCGGGCTGATTACGCCACGGCCTTGAGAAAGTGGACGCGGCTGGCCAAAAATGGCGACACCCCCTCCCAACTAAGCCTGAGCCAGATGTACCTGTCTGGCACAGGCGCAGACAAAAACGATGCGGAAGGCCTGAAGTGGCTCACCCTGGCCGCCAAAAAAGGCGAGGCCAAGACGCAACTGGCGCTGGCCCGTCAGTTGGACAAACCCAAGGCCGATACCCTGGGCCTGGGAGAAGCTGCCAAGTGGTATCTGCTGGCCGCCACACAAGGGCTGGCAGAGGCCCAGTGGCGCTATGCCGACGCGTTGGCACAAGGCCGGGGCGTTGCCAAAAACACGCAGCAGGCGATTCATTGGTGGCAGATGGCTGCGGCCCAAAACGAGGGGCATGCCGCCAACCAACTGGCGGTTGCCTACCTCAAGGGCGATGGCGTGCTACCCAGTTACGCGCAAGCCGCCAAGTGGTACACCGTGTTGGCCAAGCAGGGCGATGCGTCGGCCCAACTCACCTTGGGACACTTGTACAGCCTCGGCCAAGGCGTGCCACAGAACCCCGTGGAGGCTAGCAAGTGGTACCGCATGTCGGCAGAACAAGGGCACGCCGCAGCGCAAGAAAAGTTAGCCACTTTGTATGACCAAGGCGTGGGCCTGAAGCAGGACTGGCCGTTGGCCCTCATGTGGTACGAGGTGGCCGTGGCCTCGGGTCAAAGCACTGCCAGCAAAGCCCGTGACGTGGTAGCCAGCCGCCTGCTGCCGGCGCAACAGGAAGAGGGCAAATTCAGGGCGGTTGAC
>JBIKZP010000335.1:0-3609 GCA_044354655.1 Rhodoferax sp.
ATGCGAAAGCGATCACGCTGCCAGGCCATATCAGCGACGGTGCGCTCGCCCAGGCGGTAATAGTCCAGTCCGGTCTCGCCTATGGCCACCACGCGAGGGAGCACACCCCGGGTCAACAGGTCTTGCAGCGTGGGTTCGGTCACGCCCTCGTTGTCAGGGTGGACACCTACCGTGGCCCAAAAATTGTCGTAGCCCGTGGCCAAGCCGTGGACGGCAGGAAATTCTTCCAGGGTGGTGGCAATGCACAGCGCTCGCTCCACCTGGGCCTCGGCCATGGCTTGGCGAATCTCCGCTATCTGGCTGATGAGTTCGGGAAAATTGAGGTGACAGTGGGAATCGGTGAACATCTAGCGGGGCTTTATGGGGTGCGGTTTGGTACTACAGGCCGGCTCAGGCGGCTTGAAGGGCATTGCGGGCCTGGCTGACCAAGGCTTCAAGCATCAAGCCGGCATTGAATGGGTGTTCTACCGTGCGCAAGGTGGCTGACAAAGATTTGGACCAGGTGGTCAAAGACATGAGCGTGCCGCCCTGGGGCAAATCCTTGGCCTCAAAAAAGCGGGGTGATCCCCCCGCTTTGACGGCCAGCATGTCATGGCAGATTTTGTGCAACGCGTCCACCGCTTGTGCCGGGCTCCAGTCTTTCAGGGCCGCTGCTTCACCACGCGCCATGGCGTGTGGCAGTTTGACCCAGGTTTGCGGGTCCAGGCCGTCTTGGGCATATGCCAGGGCGTCCTCGGGGCGGCCACCTGCGGCGCGCAGCATCACCGTGGCCACATCAGGCGGCACGCCCTGCCCTTGCAGCCAGCCCAGGGCGCTGGCGGTGTCGGGCCACAGCATGGTGTGGCCCAGGCAGCGGCTGCGGATGGTGGGCAGCAGCAGGTGCGCGGCTTCGCTGGCCAGCACAAACCGCAGGTCGCCGCTAGGCTCCTCCAGGGTTTTGAGCAGGGCGTTGGCGGTGATGTGGTTCATGCGCTCAGCCGGAAACACCAGCACCGCTTTACCGCGACCACGGGCGCTGGTGCGCTGGGAAAACTCCACCGCATCGCGCATGGCGTCAACCCGAATTTCCTTGCTGGGTTTGCGCTTTTTATCGTCAATGTCACTTTGAGCCTTCTCGCTCAAGGGCCAGCCCAAAGCGAGCATATGGGTCTCGGGCATCAGCACGCACAGGTCGGCGTGGGTGCGCACGTCAATGGCGTGGCAACTGCCGCACTGGCCGCAAGCGCCGTGGGCGCTGGGCGCCTCGCACAACCAGGCGCGCACCAGCAGCATCGCCAGGCTGTACTGACCCAGACCCGATGGCCCGGCCAAGAGCCAGGCATGGCCGCGTTGGGCCAGCAACTGCTGGGCTTGGGCGGCAATCCAGGGCGCTTGGGTCGGGGCCTTGCTCAAGTCACTCACAACAGCCAGCCCCGCGCTTGAACCGCCTGGCGCACGTCTTGCCAAACCGCCTCGCGCTCCTGGTCGGCGTTGATGCGGGCAAAACGCGCCATGTCGGCTTGCAAACGCTGCAAATAGCCTTGTGAAACGCGTCGAAAAAACTCCAGCGATTCGGACTCGAACTTATCCGGTGCACGGGCGCCGGCCAGACGCGCGGCGGCAATTTCTGGGGGCAGGTCAAACCAGACGGTCAGGTCGGGCTGGCGCACCCGGACTTTGGCGCCTGGGTTGGGCAGGGCTTGCACGGCTTGTTCCAGATAGTTCAGCATCGCGGCATCAAAACCGCGCCCACCGCCCTGGTAGGCGAAGGTGGCATCGGTGAAACGGTCACACAGCACCACCTCGCCACGGGCCAAGGCCGGTTCAATGAGTTGCTGCAAATGGTCGCGCCGGGCGGCAAACACCAGCAGCGCTTCAGTCATGGCGTCCATGGGGTCGTTGAGCACCATCACTCTGAGTTTTTCAGCCAGCGGCGTGCCGCCGGGCTCGCGCGTCAGGGTGACTGCCCTGCCCTGCGCCCGAAAGGCTTGCGCCAGGCCGTCAATATGGGTGGATTTACCGGCACCGTCGATGCCTTCAAAACTGATGAAAAGTCCGTTCGTCATGTGCTTGTTGGCGTTAAGCGCTCACTGGCCGCGCTGGTATTTGTTGACCGCACGATTGTGCTCCTCCAGGCTGTCGCTGAACTGGCTGCTGCCGTTGCCGCGCGCCACAAAATACAGCGCGCTGCTCTTGGCTGGGTGCAGCGCAGCGTGCAGGGCGGCTTTGCCCGGCATGGCGATGGGCGTGGGCGGCAAGCCGGCGCGGGTGTAGGTGTTCCAAGGCGTGTCGCTCAACAAATCGCTGCGGCGCAAATTGCCATCAAACCGTTCACCCAGGCCGTAAATCACTGTGGGGTCGGTTTGCAGCCGCATGCCCAAGCGCAGGCGGTTGTAAAAGACGGCGGCAACCTGGTCGCGGTCGCTGGCGCGGCCAGTTTCTTTCTCCACAATGCTGGCCAGCGTCAAAGCCTGTTCGGGGCTTTGCAAGAGCGAGCCAGGCGGGCGTTGGCGCCAGGCGGCTTCGAGTTGTTTGTCCATGGCCCGCATGGCCCGGCGCAACACCGCCAGTTCGCTGCTGCCTTTGGCGTAGGTGTAGGTGTCCGGGAAAAATCGCCCTTCGGCGGCAATCCAGGGCTTGCCCAGTTTTTGCATGATCAGCTCGGCGTCTAGGCCCTCGGTGTCATGTGTGAGAAACGCTTCTTTGGCCAATGCGGCGCGAAACTGCCGAAAAGTCCAGCCCTCCACCAAGGTCACGGCGCGCAGAGACTCTTCACCCCGGACGAGTTTTTGCAACAGGCGGTAGGGGCTGGTGTCAGACTCAATTTCATAGCTGCCGGCCTTAATTTGGCGGGCTTGCCCCGACAGGCGGAACCACCAGTACAGCAGCGTCGGGTTGACCTGCACACCGGCGTCAGCCACTTCCCTGGCGATGGCGCGAACGGGGGTGCCCGGCTCTATAGACAGGTCGACCGACACGGCTTTGAGAGCCATGGGCTGTTGCAGCCACCAGGCCGCGCCACCTGCCAATAAAGCCAACAACAGTGCCAACAGCAAAACAAAACGGTAAAAGAAACGACGCACAGCCCCACAGCCCATAAAGATATCGAGCGAGCATGATAATTCAGCCCATGACAAACCAACTCCAAGGCGTATGCCGATTGACTCAACTTGGCGTGATCCGGGTTGAAGGTGAAGACGGCGCCAAATTTTTGCACGGTCAATTGACGCAAGACTTTGCCCTGCTGGGCATGACTGAGGCGCGCCTGGCGGCGTTTTGCTCGGCCAAAGGCCGCATGCAAGCCAGCTTCATAGGCTTCAAATGCAGCCCCGCCGAGATCTTGCTGGTGTGCAGCCAGGACATTCTGGCCCCCACGCTCAAGCGTCTGTCCATGTTTGTGATGCGCGCCAAGGCCAAACTCAGCGACGCCACGGCCGACTTTGCGCTCTACGGCCTGGCCGGTGACACGGTGCATTCAATCGCCCCCGCCTCTGGTGCGCCGCTGACTCCGGCCAGTAAGTACGATGTGGGCGCAGGCCATCTGGTGGTTTTGTACCCGGCAGACGGCATTTCCCGTGCGCTGTGGGTGGCGCCGGTGGACCAAAGTGCGCCGCTTGGGCCGGTTCTGAG
>JBIKZP010000026.1:0-11134 GCA_044354655.1 Rhodoferax sp.
ATTTGGTGATGATTCGCACCTACGAGCAGACCAAGATTGAGCGCTTTGCCGAGCATTCCCGCGTGCCCGTCATCAACGGGTTGACCAACGAGTTTCACCCCTGCCAAATCTTGGCCGACATCTTCACCTACATAGAGCACCGCGGCTCAATTGCCGGCAAGACCGTGGCCTGGGTGGGCGACGGCAACAACATGGCCAACACCTGGCTGCAGGCCAGCGAGATTTTGGGTTTCAAGGTGCACTTGAGCACCCCTGGCGGCTACGAGGTGGACCAGTCCATTGCCGGCATTCGCTCGGCCGAGAGCTACGCCGTCTTCAAAGACCCGATGCAGGCCTGTGCCGGCGCTGATCTGGTGACCACCGATGTCTGGACCAGCATGGGCTATGAGGCTGAAAACGAGGCCCGCAAACTGGCCTTTGCCGACTGGTGTGTGGACGCCGACATGATGCGCGCGGCCAAGCCCGACGCCCTCTTCATGCACTGCCTACCCGCGCACCGGGGCGAGGAAGTTGAAGCCGAGGTCATCGACGGCCCGCAGTCGGTGGTCTGGGAAGAGGCCGAAAACAGATTGCATGTGCAAAAGGCCCTCATGGAATATTTGCTGCTGGGCCGACTCGGGTGAACCACGCCTCCGTATGAGTGCCTCCCAATGAGCGCCTGCACCAGTTGCGGCGCCTGTTGCGCCTGTTTTCGCGTCGACTTTGCGGTCTATGAGCTGGACGATATGGGGGGCAGCGTGCCCTCGGGCTTGGCCGATGAAATCAATGGCAGCACGGCGCGCATGCGTGGCACCGACAACGTGCCTATTCGCTGCGCGGCACTGACCGGTCAAGTGGGCAGCACGGTGGGTTGCGGCATTTACGAATGGCGCCCCTCGCCCTGCCGTGAATTTGCAGAAGGCAGCGAGGCCTGTGGCCGTGCCCGGGCCAAGCACGGCCTGCCCATGCTTTAGATCGCACGTATTTTTGAATATTGTTGGGATAAACCGACACCATGGCTTTTTTGAAGGTGTTAACTTTGTCCCTCCTCTGCAACCAGCAGAACCCCAACCTGTAGCCCCCGAGACACACCCATGATCACCCTAGCCGACTGCCAACAACGTGACGCCACAGACCCCCTGCGTTCTTTGCGAGACCAATTCAGCCTGCCTGCAGGCGTGATTTACCTCGATGGCAACTCCCTGGGCGTGTTGCCCAAAACCGCAGCGGCGCGGGTGGCTCAGGTGGTCACCCAGGAATGGGGCCAAGGGCTAATCCGCTCCTGGAACACCGCCGGCTGGTTCAACATGCCCCAGCGCATGGGTGACAAAATTGCCCCGCTGATTGGCGCTGGCCCCGGTGAAGTGGTGGCCACCGACACCACCTCCATCAACCTGTACAAGGTGCTCAGCGCGGCCCTGCACATGGCCGCCCAGGACGCGCCGAGACGCAAAACCCTGGTGAGCGAGCGCAGCAACTTTCCCACCGACCTGTACATGGCCGAGGCCCTGTGCCAGGAGCGCGGCTACACCTTGCAACTGGTGGAGCCAGAAGAGATTGCAGCCAGCCTGACCGCCGATGTCGCGGTGCTGATGCTCACGCATGTGAACTACCGCACCGGCGCCATGCATGACATGGCGGCAGTGAGCGCCGCTGCGCATGCGGCCGGGGCGTTGGTGGTGTGGGACCTGGCCCACAGCGCCGGCGCAGTGCCGGTGGCCTTGAAAACGGCAGGGGCCGACTTTGCCGTGGGTTGTGGCTACAAATACCTCAACGGTGGCCCGGGCGCACCGGCTTTTGTCTGGGTCAACCCGCAACATGCCGAGCGCTTTTGGCAACCCCTGGCGGGTTGGTGGGGTCACGCCACCCCCTTCGATTTCACGCCCGATTACCGCCCGGCCCCCGGCATCAACCGTTACCTGTGCGGCACGCAGCCCATTTTGAGCATGGCCGCGCTGGAATGCGGGCTGGACACCTTTGCCGCCGCTGCACCGCAGGGCGACATGAGCGCCTTGCGCAGCAAATCGTTGGCCCTGACCGACTGCTTCATGGACCTGGTGGAGGAACGCTGCAGCGGTTTTGGTCTGGGCTTGGCCACCCCGCGCGACCCCGCACAACGCGGCTCGCAGGTCTCGCTCACGCGTGACAACGCGCCAGCCAGTTCAGGAGGCTCGGGCGCTTTTGGCATCATGCAGGCCTTGATTGCACGCGGCGTGATTGGCGACTTCCGCGCCGGCGATGGCCAACGCCATCTGGACATTCTGCGCTTTGGCTTTACCCCGCTGTACATCGGTTTTGAAGACGTCTGGCACGCCGTGGAGCACCTGCGCCAGGTGCTGGAAAGCCGCGAATGGACCCGCCCCGAGTTCAACCAAAAGCACTCGGTGACCTGAGCATGGGCTGCCCTTACAACGCCGAGGACTCGGCTCAACCCGTGACGCAGGCCAAGGCCGCCGAGGCCATCGTGCAGGAAGAAAAAGCCCAGCTCGACTTCAGCCAGTCCATGAGCTACGGCGATTACCTGCACCTGGACGCCATTCTGAGCGCACAGGCGCCCCGCTCACCCGACCACAACGAGATGCTCTTCATCGTGCAACACCAGACCAGCGAACTCTGGATGAAGCTGATGCTGCACGAGCTGGGCGGCGCCATTCGCCACATTGCGCAGGATGAACTGGGTGCCGCCTTCAAAATGCTGGCCCGCGTGAGCAAGATCATGGAGCAGCTGGTGCACGCCTGGGACGTGCTGGCCACCATGACGCCGCCCGAATACAGCGCCATTCGGCCTTTTCTGGCCAGTTCCAGCGGGTTCCAAAGCTACCAGTACCGCTGCATCGAGTTCTCCTTGGGCAACAAAAATGCCGCCATGCTCAAGCCGCATGCGCACCGGCCAGACCTGCTGGCCCAGGTGCAAGCCCGCTATGAAGCCCCCTCGCTGTACGACGAAGCGCTGCGCCTGCTGGCGCGCCGCGGACTGGCCGTGCCGGCCAGCCACACCACCCGTGACTGGACACAGCCTTATGCCGCCAGCGACGCGGTAGAGCAGGCCTGGTTGCAGGTGTACCGCAAGCCCGAAGACTATTGGGACCTGTACCAACTGGGCGAAGAACTGACTGATCTGGAAGACGCTTTTCGGCTCTGGCGTTTTCGCCACGTCACCACCGTGGAGCGGGTTATTGGCTTCAAACGCGGTACTGGTGGCACCGGCGGCGTGAACTACCTGCGCAAGATGCTTGACGTGGTGCTGTTCCCAGAAATATGGACGCTGCGCACCAGCCTCTAAGCCACGGCCCGCTGGTCTGTCTGGCTTATTCGGGCAACTCGGCGTCTGCGAAAACGGCCAACTCGGCCAGGTTCACAATCTCGAACTTGCCGTAGGCCAGGCTGATCAACCCCCGGGCTTCCAGTGCGCTGAGCAAGGCATTGGCGGTTTGGCGTGAGCAGCGCGCCAGGCTGGCCAGCCGGGCCTGCGTCACGTGCAGGGTGGTGGGGTTAACTGGGTGCTTTTGCTCCCGCGCCATCAGGTACAGCAGCTTGGCCATGCGCTGCTCGGGCCCTACCAGCAGCGACTGCCCGGTCCACTCGGTCAACAAGCGCATGCGCCGCCCCACCTCGCCAATGATGAAGGGGTATATCTTGGGGTTTAGCGCGCAAAACGTGCGAATTTCAGCCGTGGGCCACGCAATGAAGCAGGCGCCTGAGCTGCTGTAAAAATCATTGTCCGGCGGCGTGTCCATGAAACAGGCCAGCCAGGTCGCCCAGGCTCCAGGCGACACGTAGTTGAGCACCACCTCTTTGCCGGACGCACGGCGGGCCACGATCTCGATGTGCCCCTCCACCACCAGCCGAAAGCGCGTGAGCGGCTGACCCGCCGACGACAGCAAGGTGGGCACCTGAAAACGCTCCACGCTGGCCAGCTTGCTTAACTGGTCCAGGGCCTGGTCGCCCAGATTGCCAAAGGCCGTGGTTTGCAAGTGCGCGTAAATATCAGCAGGTAATAGAGGCGGTACAGGGTTTGTCATGAGTGCCAAAGTGGGGGTTTGTCAGCTAGCCGACATTCAAAACGCGCTAATTTGTTTAAGCTTCAAGCTGAGCTTACCCGCGATTCTTACCCGCGATTTGAACGCGATGTAAAAAGTTGCCAAGGCGTTGTCTTCATATATTTGTTGTAGTAAAAAATCAGACATGATTTATCGTCTGCCTGTGCCCGATTACTTTCCCAAGGTGGTAACCCCATGAGTCTGATTGTTTATGCCATTCCCTTTTTTCTGGCCTGTATTGCGCTGGAGATGCTCATTTCAGTGCTGAAGAAGCGCAAGGTCTACCGCTTTCACGACACCGTCACCAGCCTGAACATCGGCTTCATCAGCGAAACCATCCGTGTGCTGGTCAAGCTGCTCACCGTGGTGGTGTATGCCGTGGTGCTAGAAAAAGTGGCGGCCTTCCAGTGGGACATCAAAAGCCCTTGGGTCTGGCTGCTGGCGTTCTTCATGTACGACTTTTTTTACTACTGGGCGCACCGCAGCGGCCATGAAGTCAACCTGCTGTGGGCGGCGCATGTGGTGCACCATTCCAGCGAAGACTACAACCTGGGCACCGCCTTGCGCCAGTCGTCCAGCAACCAGGTTTTCTACTGGATTTTTTACCTGCCCATGGCCATCGCCGGCATTCCGGTGAGCGTGTTTGTCACTATCGCTTTAATCAGCGCCCTGTACCAGTTTTGGTCGCATACCCAACTGGTGCCCAAGCTGGGCTGGGCCGACCGGGTGTTTGTCACACCGTCCAACCACCGCTGCCACCATGGCCGCAACGACTACTGCCTGGACAAGAACTACGGCGGCACCCTGATCATCTGGGACCGCATGTTTGGCACCTACACCGAAGAGCGCGATGACGAGCCCGTGCTGTACGGCACCTTAAAACCCCTGCAAAGCTGGAACCCGGTTTGGGGCAACTTGAAGAATTATGTGGTGCTGACCCGCGATACCCTGGCCACTGCCGGTTGGCGCAACAAGCTCATGCGCGTGTTTGCGCCCCCAGCCTGGACGCCCGAGGGGCAGCCGGTTGAAACGGTAGACATGCGCGACTACACCCCATTTGAAACCCCATCGAGCCGCTTGCAACGCGTGTACGGCGCGCTGGGCAGCGCTACCGTGCTGGCTTTGGTGGTGCACTTGCTGCTGGTGGCAGCAGACTTGCCCATGAGCGCGCGCATTTTGTACACCGCGCTGATTGCCTGCAACACCGCCTGCTTGGCCTGGGTGTTTGAAGGCAAATCGTGGGCACTGGCGCTTGAAAGCCTGCGCAACACGCTCACCCTGGGTTCACTCACCGCCGGGGTCTGGTTCAGCCCGGTGGCGCCCAAAATTCAAATCGTGGCTGCGCTGGTGCTCTTGCTGTCCTGGGCCTTGTTGTGGCGTATCGGCCGGGAACGGGCCAAGCAGGCGAACCTGCAGGCGGTGCACGCATGAACTGGCAAGCCTTGTTTGACGGCCTCTTGGCTGTGGTGGCGTTCTGGGTGGTATTGAAACCCGCACAGCATCTGCCCGCCATGCGCCTGGCTTGCCTGCTGCTGGGCAGTGCTGCCGTGCTGGGCACCTTGCGTTTCTCCGGCGTATTGCCCTTGCCGCCTTTGCACCAGTTTGTGTCCATGCTGGGTGCTGGCGTGGGTCTGCCTTTGCTCGCCATTGCCGTGGTCTGGCCGCACAGTGCCGTGGCCACAGAGCGCCGCTTTACCTGGATTTTTGCGGTGGTGGCAGCTGTCATCTGCATTCTTCTGGTGTTGATGGTGCAGTTCAAGCTCTGGACGTCTATCTGCGCCATCGTGTCGGCGCTGGGCATTGTGGGCTCGGCCTTGGCGCGCAAGCGCTGGCCGGTGCTGGCGGCGGGCTTGTGCATCTTGTTCGCCCTTTTGGCCTTTGCCGCCCAGCTCCGCGCTGGCCCTTTGCTGCCGGGCGAGTTTCTTCACATCGGCTTAGGCCTGGGCCTGCTGCTGCTGGGTCGGTCGCTTGCGCCGGCGCTGCCCCACACGGCTGACTAGTGGCTGGGCTTAGCCCTTGGCGTACAACCAAGGCATGTCCAGCAAGCGCTCGCCTAGAAGTTTGAGGCTGACGTCTCGCCCCCAGCGCAGCCAGCCGGTGGCGTGAAAAATTTCGCCATTGCGAATAGCTCTGGCCTGCACCCTGGCATTGCGCTGCCAGCGTTTCACGGCATAACGCGCGAGCAAGGCTGACATATCCCGGCGCGGGTCGGTAGCTTGCGCCAATGCCACACCTATTTCGTGTGCGTCTTCCAGCGCCATGCCGGCGCCTTGTGCAAGATACGGCAGCATCGGGTGGGCCGCATCGCCCAGCAGCGCCACCCTGCCCCGCGCCTGCTCCAGCGCGTTGCGCATGGGGGGTCTGATGTTCAAGGCCCACAAGCGCCAGTCGGGCATGGCCTGAACCAGATCTTGCAAGGGCGCGCAGGTGGCCGCCAAATGCGCCATCAAATCGCTGGCATTGGCGCTATGGTCCCAGTTCTCCGCTGGGCCATTCATTTGTCCATGCACGATGGCCACCACATTGAGCCACTCACCACCGCGCACCGGGTACTGCACCACATGCAAACGGGGCCCCAGCCAGGCGGTGACCTGTTGAGAGCGCAAATGCACAGGCAAGCTGCTTTGCCGTACCAGCCCCCGGTAGGCCAGGTGTCCCGTAGCCACGGGGGCACCGTCACCCAGTAATTGCTGACGCACCTGGCTCCATAAGCCGTCGGCGCCTACCAGTACGTCACCGGTCCTCTCGCTCAAGGCCCCAAGCCCGTTGCACAGATTTAAGCGCACCAGGTCCGCCTGTTGTTGAAAACCCTGCACCGTATGGTTCAGGTGCAGTTCTACCAAGGGGTTTTCGTGCACGGCAGCCAACAAGACACTGTGCAGGTCGGCCCGGTGCACCGTGACATAAGGCGCGCCATAACGCGCTACGGCCGCATCACCCAGTCGCAATACCCCCAGTTCGGCGCCTGACACGGCGTTGCGAACCTGCAAACGTTCAGGAAAAGCTGCCACGCGTGCCATAGCCGCTTGCAGGCCCCATCCGTGCAAAACACGCGTGACATTGGGGCCCAGTTGTACACCGGCACCCACCTCCGCAAAAGCGGGCGTGCGCTCAAACAGGGCCACCCGCGAACCCGCGCGAGAGCAGGCCAAGGCTGCAGCCAAACCGCCAATGCCGCCGCCCACAATCAAGGTTTGCCGGGAAGTTGGAAGGTTCATAGGTGCCAATTTTGCCTTGACCGACAAAGCGGGCGCATGACGCAGGTCATCCCTCCGTCAATCCCAGTCCACGTCAATGGCCATGGGGGTGTCGCGGCTTGGGGTAGTCGGCCAGTTGGCAGGCACGTCGGTAGGCTTGCAAGGTTTTTTGCGCCAAGCCCAGTACGCTGACCTGGCCGTGCTCGCCAACCGGGCGCACCGGCCCCGAGGGGTGGCCGGTCAACAGTTCAATGCCATCCAGCACGTGGTCCACCGTGTACACATGAAAAAGCCCTTGAGCGACCGCCTCTTGTACCTCGTGTGCCAGCATCAACTGGCGCCGCGTGCGCCCAGGAATCAGCACACCTTGCTGCCCGTTGAGTCCGGCGGATTTGCAAATTCGAAAAAAACCTTCAATTTTTTCGTTCACCCCAGCCACCGGCAGCACCTCCCCATGCTGGTTCAGTGCGCCGGTGACAGCAATGCCTTGCTGCACCGGCAAACCAGACAGCGAAGACAGCAGGGCATACAACTCGGCGCAAGACGCGGAGTCGCCCTCCACGCCGTGGTATTCCTGCTCAAACGCCAGCGAAGCATTCAAGGCCAGTGGCGCCAACTGGCAAAACAGAGCGCTAAGGTAATGCTGCAAGATCAGCACCCCCTTGTCGTGCACGGGGCCGGAGAGTTCCACCTCGCGCTCGATGTTGAGCAGGCCGCCTAGCCCGGCAAAGGTGCGCGCTGTGACGCGTACCGGAAAGCCGAAGCGGTAATCACCCAAATCAATCTGGGTCAGCGCATTGACCTGGCCGATGGCCTGACCGGTCAGGCTGATCAGGCGGTCGCCGTCGGTAATGGATTCTTGTAAACGCTGGTCCGGGTAGTCGTGCCGCAAGCGGCGCGCCTGCAGGGCGGCATCAATATCAGGCGGCATAACCAGCGTGCCAGCGCGGGCCAGGCACAGCGCGGCGCTTTCCACCACCAGGGCTTCGGAGTGCGAAAAAATGGCGCTCTGGCGTGACTGGTCATCCACCTCGCGGTGCGATTCTTCCAGCAACTTCGCCACCGCCTGCGCGTTGAAATGGGGCAAACCCAAACGCTGGCAGGTGTGCGCCACAAACACGGCCGAGGCCTGGTAGGTTTGCGCGGTGGCCAAAAAACTTTCCACAAAATCCACCTTGACGCGAAAGTGCCGAGAAAAAGCCGGGTCGGCCTCTTGCACTTCGTAGTAATGCAGGCCCGAGCTGATCAACACGATCTTCACCTCCAGGTCTACCGCTTCAGGCTCTAGCGCCACCGTGGCCATGGGGGTCACCAAGGCGGCAGGCTCTTCTATTTGCAAACGGCCGTTGCGCATGAACCGGCGCAATTTTTCCCACACCAACTCGTCGCTAACCAGGTCACGCAGGTGCAGCATCAAAAAACCACCATAGGCTTTGAGCAAGCTGCCGGCCCTTATGCGAGAAAAATCGGTCACCAGCGCATCGTCCTGCTGCTGGTACTCAATGCTGCCGAACAAGGTTCTGAACGAAGGGTTGTTTTCCAGAATCACTGGCGCCCCGGTTTGCCCTTCGTTGTCCACCACCAGGTTGACGCGGTAACGCAGCAGCGCGGCTGCCAGTTCCTCCTGACGGTACTCGTCGTCTTCTTCAGCCACCCTAAAAAGATCGAGTTTGTCCAGCACATCGTTTTCCAGCAAAGCCAGGTAGTTACCCAGCTTGACCGAGTCCTTGATCTGCTTCTTCAAGCCCAGGCGAATCTCCTGCAGTTCATGCGTCAGCAACGGCTTGACGACCTGGCGGCGCAAAGCAGCCAAGCCTTCATTCAAGACCCGCTCCATAGGGCGTATTTTTTCCAGGTAGCGCGCAATTTCGCCACGCAGTTCCTGCTCGGACTGGTCTACCCGCACCCGACGCTCCTTGGGCAGGGAGCGCGCATGGTTTTCAGTCAGCGCCTTGCCTTTTTCATCCAGCAGGGTGAACACAAGGTGGCCGTTCTCGCGAAACAGCGCAAAGCTGCGGGCCTCGGCAAAGGCATCAAGCTCGGCATAGGCCTTGGCTTCTTCGGCTTGGTAGGCGTTTTCCAGACGCCCGCTTTCCAACTTGAACGCCTGCCCCTCCAGCCGCTGCGGAATTTCTTTTTGCAGGGTCTTGCACAGTTGTACGAGTAACTGACGCAGCAAACGGCCCTCACCCGGCGGCAAGCGCAGCGCCAGAGGTTTCTCCGGATTGTCAAAGTTATGCAGAAAACACAAATCAGGCGGTACCGCCTTATGTCTGGCCACCGCCTGCATTTCCTGGCGTAGCAGTGAGGAGCGACCGCTGCCCTCCTCACCCAGCACAAACAGGTTGTAGTCGGGCTGGGTCATCTCCAGGCCAAAACGCGTCGCGCTGGCGGCGCGCTCCTGCCCAATCCAGGGCAAGGGGTGTTGCAATAACTCGGATGAATCGGTAAAACCGAGGCTGATGGGGTCGATGGTTATGCGCAACTCGTGCGCAGCCAGTTTGGCCAGGTTGGATAAGGTCATGCGTGGGCGCCCAAAGGGCAAAACGATAAAAGACAGAGTCAGGCAGTTTTGTCCATTTGTCTGTTGAAGCCTTGACATCGCTCAGCTTGGCCTGTAGCAACCCGAGTCACCATGGCATTAACCGCTTCGCACCATCTATGCACCCTCTATACCCAATTTTTTGCAACCGATAACCGCCAAGGAGCCGACCTTATGCACAACGAACCGGTGCCCTCTTCCGCTCCACCTCATCTTTGGCGCCGTGCACTGTGGATGCTGATCATGGCCCTGGCTTGGCAGGTGGCCAGCACGGTGATGTTTGTCATGGCGATTTTGCAGTGGCTGCTGTTCCTGCTGAACCGGGAACCTAACCCCCGCCTAAAAGCCTTGGGCCGCAGCCTAGGGCTGTACCAAAGCAGCATTAGCCGTTATCTGAGCTTCAATACGGAAGAGATCCCCTTTCCCTTTAGCGACTGGCCCACGGCTTGAATGGCGCGCAACAGGTGCTATCAGCGCCCGAATCATTCAACAGCAGGGCAGCAAGTCATCACGCTGGATTGCGGCCGATGCGCTGCGTGAATTGCAAAGTGAGGCGGTGATGCAAAAACTCAAACCGCCTTCGCCAAGCGCTCAATGCCTTCTTTGATTTTGTCCACCCCCACGGTGGCAAAGCTCAGGCGGAAACTGGCCAGGTCGGGGTCGTGGGCGAAGAACGGGGCGCCGGGCACAAAGGCGACGCCTTGTTCGATGGCGCGTTTGGCGAATTCGCCGGCGTTGGCGCTTTTGCCGTGGGCGCCGGTCAGGCGTGCCCAGAAGAACATGCCGCCCTGCGGCTGGTTGAATTCAACGGCGTCACCCAGTTCTTCGCGCAAGCACTGCGCCATCACGCGGGCACGTTCGGCGTAGGTGCTGCGTACTTTGTCCAGCGTGGCCTCCAGGCGGTTGAGCGTGAGGTAGTGCGCGGCGGTGGCCTGCGTGAGGTTGCTGGTGTGGGCGTCGCTGAACTGTTTGCACATGGTGGCGTTGGCCAGCAACTCGGGTGGCGCAATCATCCAGCCCACGCGCAAGCCGGGCGACATGATTTTGCTGAAACTGCCACAGTGCGCCAGCCAGTCGCGGCTGCCCGCTACCTGGTCGCTCAGGGCCAGCAGGCTGGCGGGTGGCGGTTGGTCAAAGTACAGCTCGCCGTAGGGATCGTCTTCTACCACCAGGGTTTGCGTGCGCACGGCAATCTCCAGAATGCGCTGGCGCCGCGCCAGACTCAAGGTGGCGCCGCTGGGGTTGCCAAAGGTGGGAATGAGGTAGACCAGCTTGGGTTTGTGCTCCAGGATCAACTGCTCGAGCTTGTCCACGTTGACGCCATCGGCATCAATGGGCGCGCCGATGATGTGGGCGCCGTAAAGCCGAAAGCACTG
>JBIKZP010000027.1:0-11109 GCA_044354655.1 Rhodoferax sp.
AGCCAGGGCGGTGACTTGAATAAATTGAATCAAAACTGGTTTTTCCATTGGCGAAGTGCAGCAAAAACGCTGACTTCATCCTGAGCTGAGGCGTCAAAGGCGCGGGCTGAAGCGATCAGGGCGGGTTCACGCGAACGCAAGAAAGGGTTGATCTGGCGCTCCAACAACAGGTTGGAGGGCAGAGTGGGGAGGTCTTGTGCCCGCAAGGCCTGGGCATGCGCGTTGTACAGCGCCAAATCGGCATTGGCGGGGTCAACCGCCAGGGCAAATTTAAGGTTACTCAGGGTGTATTCATGGGTGCAGCAAATGCGGGTGTTGTCTGGCAGCGCGGCCAGTTGGTCCAGTGAGGCCAGCATTTGAGCCGGCGTGCCTTCAAACAGGCGGCCACAGCCGGCGCTGAATAAAGTGTCGCCACAAAAGAGCAGAGGGGCGCCGTCCACCTCGGGGCAAAAATAGGCAATGTGCCCTGCGGTATGGCCGGGCACGTCGATCACCTCAAAGCGCAGGCCCAGGCACTTGGCGGCGTCGGGCGCTTGCAGGCGGGTCAATGGCTCAGGCATGGTTTCACCGACCGGCCCAAACACCTGGGCGCCGGTGGCATCACGCAAGGCGGCCACGCCACCGGTGTGGTCTGGGTGGTGGTGGGTGACTAGAATAGTGGCGAGTTGAAGGCCCAGTTTCGACAAGGCTTCAAACACCGGCTGCGCATCTCCGGGATCGACCACCAGGGCTTGTTGGCCGTCGTGGAGCAGCCAGATGTAGTTGTCGGTGAACGCGGGCAGTGGAATGATCTTCATGAGTAGTCAAATTATAGGTTTGCAAGAGTGGCTTCTAACGCCCCCTGGGCGCTACCTGCTGGATTGGGAGCAGGCGCAGCTCAATGAGGCTGTTGCCGACATTTTCGGCTTTCATGCGCTGCAACTCGGTCTGCCTGAGCTCGACGGCCTGGCCGCTAACCGCATGCCACACCGATGGTTGGCGACCCAGACGGCTCACCCGGGGGCTGCCCTGGTGACTGATTTCGCGGCCTTGCCATTCCCGCAGCACAGCTTGGACTTGGTGGTATTACCCCATGCCCTGGAGTTAGCCGCTGATCCCCACAGTACCTTGCGCGAGGTTGAGCGCGTGTTGCTGCCCGAAGGTCGGGTGGTGATTTGCGGTTTTAACCCTGCCAGCCTGTGGGGCTTGCGCCAGCGTCGCTCCCAGCTGTTCCAGCGGTTCGGCTGGGGCTCGCCTTTTTTGCCACCCATGGAATTTATGGGCTACTGGCGACTGCGAGACTGGCTGCGCTTGTTGGGCTTTGAGGTGGAGGTGGTGCGTTTTGGCGCCTACCGGCCCGCTTTCAAGTCTGAGCAATGGCTGCACCGTTTGCGCTGGCTGGATGCGCTGGGTGCGCGCTGGTGGCCCATTTTGGGAGCCGCTTATTTTCTGGTGGCCGTCAAGCGCGTGCCGTCCATGACTTTGCTTAGCCCGGCCTGGAAGGCGGCCAAACAGCGGGCCAATGCGCAGGTTCTGGTGGCGAACCATTCCACTTTGACCGGGTCTGGCGACCTGAACCATCAAAAAACGAGGAGTACCGATTGAACGCCGTAGATATTTACACCGATGGTGCCTGCAAGGGCAACCCAGGCCCTGGTGGCTGGGGCGTGTGGCTCAAGTCCAGCGACACCCATAAGGAGTTGTTTGGCGGTGAGCTCGACACCACCAACAACCGCATGGAGTTGCTGGCCGTGATCGAGGCCCTGACCGCCTTGAAACGGCCCTGCCATGTCACGCTGCACGTGGACAGCCAGTACGTGCTCAAAGGCATGACCGAATGGATTGCCGGCTGGAAAGCCCGAGGCTGGAAAACTGCCTCCAAGCAACCGGTGAAGAACGTGGACTTGTGGCAACGCCTCGATGTGCTGGTGAACTCCGCCGGCCACAAGATTGAGTGGCGCTGGGTGCGCGGTCACAACGGCGACCCTGGGAACGAGCATGCTGACATGCTGGCCAACCGTGGCGTGGAACAGGCCCTGAAGCAGCGCTAAAGCTCACCTTGCCGCCTGGTCAGTTGCGGCCCCACCTGCCCTGCTTAATCACCCTGGATTGTCAGGGTGACTACGTAATCGGATGTGTCGCAAGACTGCTACATTTGATGCTTTTGGCATCACCCCTGTACCGGTGAGCTAGGCGTTGTTGGCTTCCTTTCAATTGGATTATTGCACCCATGACAAGAAGAAAAATTTACCCCATTCTGGCGGCGGTTGGCATCGCAGTGGCAGCCGGTGGGGCTTGGTGGTACCAGTCAAAACTCACTACCGCCAAGGAAATCACTGCCCTGTCAGGCCCCTCTGGCGCTGCCAACCCCGCCTCGGCGGCCAGCGCACCCGGTGGAGCGGCTTCTGCGCCACGGGCTGCAGGCGTTGAGGTGGCCAAGGTGGAGAAAAGCTCTTTGCAAGACGATGCCCAGTCGGTGGGCAGTCTGCGCTCGGTACAAAGTGTGATGCTGCGCCCAGAAGTGCCTGGCCGGGTCAAGGCGCTGGGTTTTGCAGATGGCGCCCCAGTGCGCAAAGGGCAGTTGCTGGTGCAACTCGACGACACCTTGCAGCGCGCCGAGGTCAAGCAATCGCTGGCCCAAGTTTCTATTGTCAAGGCCAACCTCAAGCGCAACCAGGAACTGGTGGCGCAAAATTTTGTAGCCCAACGTGTGGTGGACGAAAGCTCGGCCTCTTTGCAAGTAGCCGATGCCCAATTGGCCCTCTCGTGCGCGCGTCTGTCGCGCATGGCCATACTGGCCCCCTTTGACGGCACCGTGGGTATTCGCAACATCAATCTTGGCGACTTCGTCAAGGATGGGGCAGACCTGGTCAACCTTGAAGACAACAGCAGCATGTATGTCGACTTTCGCCTGCCCGAGCGCTTCCAGGGCAAGCTCAAGCTGCAGCAAAGTGTGGAGCTTGTGCTCGATGCCTTCCCGGGCCGGGCCTTCAAGGCGCGCATTCAGGCCTTGGATCCCTTGCTCGATGCCAACGGCCGTTCTGTCGGCGTGCGCGCTGTGTTGCCCAATTCTGCCGGTGAGGCTGCCGCGCTGGGACCTCGTCCAGGTGCGCCTGGTGCACCGGGTGGCCCAGCCGCTGCGGGTTCGGCTGGCAAGCCAGCCGCTGCGGGTTCGGCTGGCAAGCCAGCCAATGCCGCCAAATCCGGCGGGGGTGCAGCCGGTGGACAAGCCCGTAGCAAGCCGGCTTCAGCCCAAGTTGCTGCGCCAGCCCCAGATCAAACCATGGCCAGTCCGTCTGCACCTGCCTTGTGCCCGCCTGAAATGTTGACACCGGCGGTGCAAGCGGCAGCGCCAGGGGTACCTGCGGCGGGCAAACCTGCGGCACCGGCGCCCTTGCGTGCGGGTATGTTTGCCAGGGTCAATACCGTCTTTTCCATCAACGACAACGCTTTGCTGGTACCGGAAGAGGCCATCGTGCCGCAGGGTGGTCGACAGTTTGTGATTTTGCTGGCAGAGCCCTCAGCCGTTCCAGCCGCCACCAATTTGTCCCCCGACACCAAATTTGTCTCCTTGCGCCAAGAGGTCAAACTCGGCAACCGGTTGAATGGCAAGGTTGAAATCAAAGAAGGTTTGACTGAAGGCCAAACCGTGGTGGTGGCCGGTCAGCAGCGTTTGCAGCGTGACGGCACGCCGCTGCGCATTGTCGAGCTGGGTCGTCCGCCCCAGGGTGCAGCCTCTGCACCTGCAGGTGGGGCTTCGGGGCCAGCCGCCCCGGCCTCGGCAGCCAGCCGTTGATCGCCAGGAGCACACACCATGCAACTGGCTGAAACCTCCATTCGCCGCCCGGTCTTTGCGACCGTTCTTTCGCTGCTGATCGTGCTGATTGGCGCAGTGTCCTTCACCCGCCTCAACATCCGCGAATACCCCAAGATTGACGAGCCGGTGGTGTCCGTCACCACTATTTTCACGGGCGCCTCCAGTGAGGTGATTGAGGCCCAGGTCACCAAGGTCCTGGAAGATTCGCTGGCGGGTATTGAAGGCGTGGACGTTATTACCTCCAGCAGCCGGCAAGAGCGCAGCCAAATTTCGGTGCGCTTTGCCCTGACCCGCGACGCCGACTCGGCCGCCTCCGATGTCCGCGACAAAGTCACCCGGGTGCGCCAGCGTCTGCCCCAGGGCATTGATGAGCCGGTGATTGCCAAGGTGGAGGCTGACGCTTTTCCGGTCATATTTTTGACGCTGAGCTCTGAAACCCACAATTCGCTGCAGCTCTCTGAAATGGCCAACACGCTGGTCAAACCGGTGCTGCAAACAGCGCCTGGCGCGGCCGATGTGACGGTGTTGGGTGAACGCAAGTTCTCCATGCGCATCTGGGTGGACCCCGACAAACTGGCCGCCTACAAACTGACCATCCAGGACCTGGAAGACGCCCTGCGGCGCTCCAACCTGGAGGTGCCAGCGGGCCGGATTGAAAGCCGCCAGCGCGAGTTCAACGTCACCGCGGCCACCGACTTGCAGCGCCCGCGCGAATTTGGCCAGGTGGTGATACGCACCATCAACGGCCAGCCCATCCGCATTGCCGATGTGGCGCGCGTGGCGGAAGGCCCGGTCGATGAGCGCTCCAGCGTGCGCCTCAATGGCCGTGACTCGATTGGTGTGGGCGTGATTCGTCAAGCCACTGCCAATCCGTTGGAGTTGTCCGCCGGCGTGAAGTCCTTGATGGTCAAGGTGCAACGCGACTTGCCGCCTGGCGTGAAGGTGGAAGTGGCCAATGACAACTCGGTGTTTATTGACCGGTCCATCAAGGGCGTGTTCAACACCATCATCGAAGCCTCGGTGCTGGTGGCCTTGGTGATTTTTGTGTTCTTGCGTACGCTGCGCGCCTCCATCATTCCGTTGCTCACCATCCCGGTATCGCTGATTGGAACCTTTGCGATGATGGCACTGGCCGGTTTCAGTATCAACACATTGACCCTGCTGGCGCTGGTGCTGGCCATTGGTCTGGTGGTGGATGATGCGATTGTGATGCTGGAGAACATCTACCGGCACATAGAGGAGGGCATGGCGCCGTTCCAGGCCGCCATCAAAGGGGCGCGCGAGGTGGGCTTTGCCATTGTGGCCATGACCATGACCCTGGTGGCGGTGTATGCGCCGCTGGCGTTTGCGCCTGGGCGCACCGGGCGCCTGTTCACCGAGTTTGCGCTGGCGCTGGCCGGTGCTGTGGTGGTGTCTGGCTTAGTGGCGCTTACTTTGTCCCCCATGTTGTCGTCCATCTTGCTGCGTCACAACCCTAAACCCTCGTTCTTTGACCGGGGTATGGAAAATGTGTTGCAGGCCGTTACCCGGGGCTATGGGCATACGCTGGGCTGGACCTTGCGCCACCGCTGGGTGGTGTTGCTGGTGATGGTGGGCAGTGGCGTAGTGACCTGGCAAATGCTGGGCGAGATCAAACGCGAACTCTCACCGATTGAAGACCGGGGCGTGGTGTTGGCCCAGGTCAACGGGCCTGACGGCGCCACCCTGGACTACACCAACCGCTACGCGCAGGCCATTGAGCGTGTGGGTCAGGGCTATCCCGAGTTTGACCGCGTCTTCGCCACCATTGGCAACCCCACGGTGGCGCAAGGCAATATCTTTTTCCGCGCCGTGCCGTGGGAAGAGCGCACCCGCACCACGCTGGAGATGGCGCGTGACATGACGCCGCGCGTATCGGGCCTGACCGGTGTGACGGCTTTCCCCATCACGCCGCCATCGCTGGGCCAGGGCTTCACGCAGCGGCCTATCAACTACGTCATCACCACGTCAGATTCCTACCAAAACCTGTCCCAGGTGGTGCGCACTTTCCAGGACGAGCTGGCCAAGAACCCGGGTTTTGTGCAGGTGGACACTGACCTGCGTTTGAACAAGCCTGAGCTTCGCCTAGAGGTGGACCGTGAGCGGGCCGCTGACATGGGGGTCAGCGTGGAGTTGATTGCCCGCGCGGTGGAAACCATGCTGGGCGGGCGCAAGGTGACACGCTACAAGCGCAATGGTGAGCAGTACGACGTGATCGTGCAGACCAACCCGTCAGGACGCAATGCACCTGATGACATTGAGAAAATTTTTGTGCGCGGCCGCCTGGACACCATGATTCCTTTGTCGGCCCTGGTCAAAATTCGGGAAGTGGTGGCGCCGCGAGAACTCAACCACTTTGGGCAACGTCGCTCGGCCACCATCACCTCCAATCTGTCGGCAACCTACTCGTTGGGTGAGGCGTTGGACTTCATGGATGTGACGGCCAAAAAAGTGCTCAAGCCCGGTTACATCACTGACCTCAACGGCGTGAGCCGCGAGTTCCGCAAGTCGGCCGATTCGCTCTCCCTGGTATTCGTGCTGGCGCTGGTGTTCATCTTCTTGGTGTTGGCGGCGCAGTTTGAGAGTTTTGTCGACCCCTTTGTGATCTTGTTCAGCGTGCCTTTGTCGATGGCCGGTGCTTTGTTGGCGCTTAAATACTCAGGAGGCACCTTGAATGTGTTCAGCCAGATTGGCCTGATCACCTTGGTGGGCCTGATCACCAAGCACGGCATTTTGATTGTGGAGTTTGCCAACCAGTTGCGTGAGCAGGGCTTTGACACTGTGCTGGCGATCAAACGTTCGGCGTCCCAGCGTTTGCGTCCCATCATGATGACCACGGGCGCCATGGTGCTGGGCGCAGTGCCGCTGGCTTTGGCCACGGGCGCAGGCGCTGAGAGCCGGCGTCAAATTGGCTGGGTGATTGTGGGTGGCATGAGCCTGGGCACCTTGCTGACTATTTTTGTGGTGCCCACCATGTACACGCTGTTGGCCCGCAAGCATGCGCCCGGCGCCAAGAAAGAAGCCGTGCTGGAGCACAAGCCCGAGAGCGCCCCGGTGGGCCACGAGTCCGTCTAAGTGCTTGCAAGCCGGTAGCTTGCTGCAAAGGCCTGGGTCACACCAGGCCTTTGTCGTTGTGAGGCGGCTTACACCACCCCGTCAAACATCATCACATCGACCTCATCACCCACAGCCACATCGCCCTGCTGGTGATGAAGAACGATCAGGCCGTTGGCCTGCACCATGGAACTGAGCACGCCAGAGCCCTGGTTGCCGGTGGTACACACCGCCAATGAACCGTTGGCCTGCCGGGTGACGGTGCCTCGCTGGTATTCGGTGCGACCAGGTTTCTTGCGCAGCGGCTCAAGACTTTGGGCTTTGAGTAAGGGCGGGGCAGGGCTTGTACTGCCCATCATCTGCAGCAGTGCGGGCCGCACGAAGGCCAGAAAAGTCACCATCACCGCCACTGGGTTGCCTGGCAGTCCAAACAAAACCGACCGGCCAATGCGGCCCACGGCCATGGGGCGACCCGGGCGCATGGCAATTTTCCAGAAAGCGACGTCACCCAGCTTTTTCATCATGGCCTTGGTGTAATCGGCCTCGCCCACGCTGACACCGCCGCTGGTGATGATGGCGTCGGCCTGTTGGGCCGCATTCAGGAATGCGGACTCCAGAGCGACCGGTTCATCAGGCACGACTCCTAAGTCCAGCACTTCGCAACCCAAGCGCGTGAGCAGGCCAAACACGGTGTAGCGGTTGCTGTCATAGACAGCGCCTTCACGCGGGGGTTCGCCCACACTCAGTATTTCATTGCCGGTAGAAAAGTACGCCACCCGAAGGCGGCGCAGCACGCTCACCTGCGCAATACCCAGGCTGGCCAGCAGGCCCAGCGCGGCGGGTCCCAGGCGTTCGCCCCGGCGCAACGCAGCTTGTCCCGCTTTGACGTCTTCTCCCAAATGACGGCGGTTGTCGCCCGCTTGCAGCCGCCCGGGGGCCACATTGATGTGTTCACCTTCCAGCTCGGCCAGCTCTTGCGGCACCACGGTATCCAGGCCAGCAGGCATGACGGCACCGGTCATGATCTTGACGCAATCGCCTGCCTGCACCGTACCGTGCCAGGCCGCGCCGGCCAGCGCCGTACCCACCACGCGCAAACGCAGGGCTTGGCTGAGGCTGAGCTGGGCCCCGTCAAACGCGTAGCCGTCCATGGCCGAGTTGTCGTGCGGGGGCACGCTGATGGGCGAGATCACGTCTTGCGCCAGGGTGCGGTCAAGGGCCTGAAAAATACCCAGGGTTTCCTCTTCGGTCACGGGGCTGACCAGTTGCGATAAAAACTCGCCCACCCTGTCGGCACGCAGGGCTTGTGGGTCGTAGCCTTCTAGTTTGGCCACGATGGCTTCCAGGCTTTTCAAGGGTGTATTCATGGACGCAGGGTTTCGAGTTCACGCAAATCGGCCAGCGTGTTGGCGTTAAAAAAAGCCCGCTGTGTATGCGCCACCAGCGGGCTGCCGTTGAACGCTTGCAGGCCTTTGTCAACGCCGCCCATGCGGCTGCCACGCCCACTTGCGAGCACCAGTGCGGTGATGTCTTGCGCGGCAGTCAACTCAACCGCCTATGTAGCTCATTTCTACCCGGCGCGCCCCGCCTGACGTGTCAGCGGGCAGGGTGCTGCGCAGTTCAGAGTAGCGGTCGGTGCGGCCTTGCCAAATGTGGGCCACCGCGGAGGTCAGGTCATCATCGATCGGGTTGCCGCGAATCAGGGCGCGCAGGTCATACCCTCGGGAGGCAAACAGGCACATGAAAAGTTTGCCCTCGGTGGACAGGCGGGCGCGGTTGCAGTCGGCGCAAAAAGCCTGGGTCACGCTACTGATGACGCCAATCTCGCCGGCCGCCTGGTCGTGTTGACCGGCGGCGTTGGCATAACCCCAGCGCTCAGCGGTTTCACCGGCCACGCTGGGGTCGAGTTGTACCAAAGGAAGCTCCGCATGAATGCGTTGCACCACCTCTGCTGAGGCTAAAACTTCGTCCATGCGCCAGCCGTTGGTGGCGCCTACATCCATGTATTCAATCAGACGCAGCACCACGCCCGTGCCCTTGAAGTGGCGGGCCATAGGCAGTATTTCATGCGTGTTGGTGCCGTTCTTAACCACCATATTGACTTTGACAGGCCCAAGGCCTACGTCTTGCGCGGCCTGGATGCCGGCGAGCACGTCGGCCACCGGAAAGTCCACATCGTTCATTTTTCGGAACACGGCATCGTCCAGTCCGTCCAGGCTCACGGTGACGCGTTGCAGACCGGCGTCTTTGAGCGCCCGGGCCTTGCGCGCCAGCAGGGAGCCGTTGGTGGTGAGGGTCAGGTCCAGCGGCAGGCCCTCAGGCGTGCGCAGTTGCGCCAGTTGCTCAATCAGGCGTTCAAGGTTTTTGCGCAGCAGCGGCTCGCCCCCCGTCAGGCGGATTTTTTGCACTCCATGGGCCACAAAGACCCGGGCTATGCGGGTAATTTCTTCAAACGAGAGCAGCTCCGCATGCGGCAGGTAGGCATAGTCCTTGTCGAAAATTTCTTTGGGCATGCAGTAACTGCAGCGGAAGTTGCAGCGGTCGGTGACGCTGATGCGCAAATCGCGCAAAGGGCGTCCCAGCGTGTCAGCCAGTAGGCCGTGGGCGCCCAGGCGGCTGTGCGCTTGGAGGGCCGCTGCCGGTGTGGCTAGGTCGCTGGAGCGCTGGTCAATTAGGGGAATAGTGCGTTCTGACATGAACGCTATTGTGTACCGACTGCACTAACCCCAGGCGGTGGCGCGGAATAGGGCTAACACAGGGCGGCCAAAGGGGGGCTACAGAGGCTGCTTGCTACTTCAGGGGTTGGTCAGCAAGTAGGGCCCGAGGTCTTGAAACGGCCCCAAGGGGTTGGTGTTGACGTCGAGTTCATTGAGCTGGGGTTGGCCGCCCCAAGAACGGAAAACCACCACGTCCTTGACCATCAGTATCAGGGCATTGAAGCGCCATCCGGTGGTTTCGGTGCGGCGTGAGAAATTGGTGAAGTCGGTTAAAAAGTTACCGGTTCGCACCTTGGAAATGCGTGCGGCGTTGATTTCCCAGCCCTTGCAATCGTTCACGGCCTCCAGGCAACGCAACACCCCGGGGTCCAGGTCTTCGCGCTTGAGCAGCGCACTGGGTACAAAGCGGCGCACGATGTCCGAGTGGGTCAGGATCAGGGTGTTAGGTTGTTTGGCGGGGTCGAGGCCCAAGCGGTTCAACTCGTTCAAATCACTTTGCATGGGCACCAGTGACTCAATGGCTTGGCTGGCTTCTTTGAAGTTCTGAAACGGGGTGGTTTCGCTGCGTCCGCGCGGCAGCAAACCCGTGCACCCGCTCAGCAGCAGGGTGAGTGCGAGCAGTTGGGCGGCTAAGCGGTGCGTAAAGTGCTTCAAGGTCTGATCTCAGGGTGGTAAAAGCTTGGGTTGGAACCTGCATGCTAGGGGGCACTGTCGGTGGGTCTCTGACTTGAATCAAGGCAGGGCGCTGGGCTGCGCACCGGGCTCACCTTGCGTGAGCCCGGTGCGAAACTTGAGTGAAACCGGAACAGGCAAAAAAAAGCCCGCTGGTGCGGGCTTTGGTGCTTGAAGGAGGGCCGGTCTACATCAGCCGCCGTGAATTTTCATCATCACTGGCACGATCAGCAGGGCCACGATGTTGATAATCTTGATCAGCGGGTTGATGGCTGGGCCGGCCGTGTCTTTGTAGGGGTCGCCCACGGTGTCACCTGTGATCGCCGCTTTGTGCGTCTCGGAGCCCTTGCCGCCGAAGTTACCGTCTTCGATGTACTTCTTGGCGTTGTCCCAGGCGCCGCCACCGGTGCACATGGAAATGGCGACAAACAGGCCGGTCACGATGGTGCCCATCAGCAGGCCACCCAAAGCGGCTGGTCCGAGCACCAGGCCCACCACAATAGGAACCACCACAGGCAGCAGCGACGGGATCATCATTTCTTTGATGGCCGCCGTGGTGAGCATGTCCACCGCAGTGTCGTATTCAGGCTTGGCCGTGCCTTCCATGATGCCCTTGATATCACGGAACTGGCGGCGTACTTCTACCACCACCGAACCGGCTGCGCGGCCCACGGCTTCCATGGCCATGGCGCCGAACAGGTAGGGAATCAGTCCGCCAATGAACAGCCCGATGATGACCAGCGGGTTGCTCAGGTCAAAGGAAATCACTTTGCCGTAGCTTTCCAGCTTGTGGGTGTAGTCGGCAAACAAGACCAATGCAGCGAGACCCGCAGAGCCAATGGCATAGCCCTT
>JBIKZP010000336.1:0-3596 GCA_044354655.1 Rhodoferax sp.
GCCGTTGTCTATGACTTGCAGTCGCGTTTCGCCCTCAGGAGTGATGCGCAACTCGATGCATAAGCGGCTGGCGCGTGCGTGCTGCAAAGCGTTGGACATACAATTTGGGTGACGCTGCCAAGGCGCGCAAAACCATGCAGGCCGGCAAGCTCAAGTCGACAAAATGGGTTGTCAAATTTGACATCCTGAAGGCCGAGCAAATCTCGGTAAACACTAAGGGTTTTGATGGTCAGGCAATCGGTGGATTGATCAGTTCCTTGTCTGGTACCCGTGCTGGGAACGCGACAGGTCAGGTGGTTGGTTCAGTCAAGACTGATGATGCGACAGGCGTCTGGCTGATCGGTATGCGCTACAAGATCATGAACGCCAGCACTACCGCGCAAGTGGCTCAGGGCTACAAAGAACTCAAAATGGAAGTTGGTGCCACACGTACCAGCGTAATGGGTTTTTCTGAGAGCGCCAAGGGTGGCGTAGGCCTGGACACCATGATTCAGCGTCTGGTCCAGACCGCAGTTTGGGATATCGACGCCAAGTACAAGTAAGAATACGCGGCGATGGCCTTAGGCCGGTATGTGTGGCCGGCTTCTCAGGTGGATGCCGGCCAGCATGCAGCGCACCGAGCCTCCTGCCAGTTCGATGGTGGGGACGTCCAGCGGCAACAGCTGGACGTGGCGTTCCAAAGTCTTGATCTGGTCCGCTTGCAGCGCCAGCATCGCGCGGGACGATATCGCCAGAACGCGGCCGCTCTTTCCTTGTAGCTCTAGCGCATTGCCCGCAAATTCGGCGATCTGCGCAGCGCTCAACGCAACCAGCTCACGACCACTTTCCTGCAGCCGCTCGCACACTTCCTGTCGCCGCTGCGGGTCCGTGATCATGTTGAAACCGGCCATGGCGAAGTCTGTGCCTATGCACATCAGTACATTCGTGTGGTAGACCGCACGGCCTTGTGCGTCAGCCGCGTCAAATAGCATGGGCTCGAAATTGAAGTGGGTGCAAAAGCGCTCCAGTGCCAGCGGGTTGGCCCGATTGGAGCGGGCCACATAGGCCACGCGGTCCAAGTGGTCCAGCACCATGGCGCCCGTGCCCTCCAGATACACCTGGTCGTGCTCCAGCCCGGAGTAGTCGATGACATCCTGCACCCTGTAGTCTTGCTTGAGCAGATCAATCACATCCTGGCGCCGCTCCCGTTGCCGGCTGGGCATGGCCATGGGATAGATGGCGACATGCCCACCAGCGTGGGTGGAGAACCAGTTGTTGGGAAACACGGCATCCGGCGTGTGCTGGCCCGTGTCTTCAAACAGATGCACGGCCACGCCAGCATCTTCCAGGGTTCGCACCATGGTGCTGACTTCGGCATAGGCGCGGGCCGCAGTTTCTGCATCGGTCTGCGTAGGACTGCGGGTCTGGAAGGCGTTGTCTTGCAGGGTGTCTGGATTGGACCTAAAAGCATGGGGCCGCACCATCACTACGGCCGCAGGTGCCTGCACCGAGAAGCGCTGCGCCAGACTCACGCCACGGCTTCCATTGCAACCTGGACTGGTGTGGTGGCAGTGTTGGGTTGCCGTGCAGGGGCTGCGGTGGGGCGTATCAGTTGGTACAAATCCTTGGGGTCAGCCAATGCAGGGATTAGTGGAATGTTGGCCCCCAAGTGCAGAGCCTGTGCCAAATCATGCACATAACGCAGGGCCGAGAAGTCTTCCATCGCAAAACCGACCGAGTCAAAGAAGGTGATTTGGTCGGTGCTGTCGCGGCCCAGTTTCGAACCAGACAGCACTTGCCAGAGTTCGGTTACCGCAAAGTCGGCATCCATCTGCTGCAGGTCGCCCTCGACACGGGTTTGCGGCTCATATTCCACAAATACCTTGGATGCACGCAACACGTCGGCATGGATCTCGGTCTTGCCAGGGCAGTCGCCGCCTACGCCGTTGATGTGCATGCCGGGTGTCAGCATCTCGGGGGTGATGATGGTGGCATTGGTCTTGTCGGCAGTGACCGTGGTCACGATGTCGGCACCGCGCACGGCTTCTGCCGTGCTGGCACAGACCACCAGACGCAGACCGGCCGCGTCAGGGTTGTTTTGCAGGTTGCGCAACAGCTTGGCCGTGGCGCGGGTGTCCACGTCAAACAGGCGAATCTCTTCGATGCCGACCAGGTGGTGGAAGGCCAGTGCCTGGAACTCGCTTTGTGCGCCATTGCCGATCAAAGCCATCACGCGACTGTTGGGGCGTGCCAGGGCCCGTGCGGCCACGGCTGATGTGGCGGCGGTGCGCATGGCGGTCGTCAGCGTCAGTTCGCTGATCAGCAGCGGGAAGCCACTGGCCACATCTGCCAGAACGCCAAATGCCATTACGGTGGACAGGCCCACGGCGGTGTTCTTGGGGTGGCCGTTGACGTATTTGAAAGTGTAGGTATTGGCATCAGCGATGGGCATCAGCTCGATCACGCCGTCTGCAGAATGCGCTGCAAGGCGGGCTGACTTGTCGAAACTCTTCCAGCGCAAAAAGTCCTGGTGAATGTAGGCAGCCATGCCTTGTAGCGTTGTGGCCAAACCGGTACGGTTAACGATGCCTGCGACGTCTTGCGGGCTCAGGAACAGCGTGTTTTTGGGTGACTGGATGCGTGTGCTGGATGGTGTTGTCATGGTCTCTCTCCTCGTGGATCGCAAGGGTCTGCAATCATTAGAGAGAAGTATGGTTTTGCGTCCAAACAATAACAATCGTCAGTTTTGCATAAAAATAGTTAAATAGTTGCCATTTCGGCATGTTAAATTGCCACTATGGATGAAATTGATCAAAAACTACTGTCCTTGCTTCGGCAAGACGCCCGGCTCACCGTTGCAGCATTGGCGGTCAAGTTAAAGGTGTCGAGGGGTACGGTGACCAACCGCATTCGGCGGCTGGAGGACGACGGGGTGATAGTGGGTTACACCGTACGACTGCGCCCCGACGTGCAACACAACACGATCAAGGCCTGGATGAGTATTGCGGTCGACGGCAACCAGACGCGTGCCGTGATTGCCAGCCTGTTGGGCGAGCCCGGTGTGGCAACTTTGCACGATACCAACGGACGGTGGGATCTGTTGGCCGAGCTGCGGGCTGAATCGCTACAGGAACTGGCCAAGGTGCTAGAACGCATTCGACTGCTCAAAGGCATCAGCAACACCGAGACCAGTATTCACCTGGAGACCTTCAGGGCGTCATGAGGACTGCCACCGCGTGGCGTCAGTCTTTGTGTTTGTTTCCCTTGCCATGGCCCTTGCCGTTCCCATTGCCATGGCCTTTGTCGTCGTGACGGTGGCGTTCCTCGTAACGTTCCCGCACCCAGTCTTCTCGTACAAAGTAGACTGGCTGACCACAGGCGTTGTAGCGCCCGCAGTGTTTCTTCCAATTCTTCTGATGGCCCGCTGGCACGTACAAGTAAACCGGTTGTTGGTGAACCGCGATGGGCGTTTGCATGATGACAACCGGTTGACGGATAGGAAATTCAACCGCATGAGGCCAAGTATGACGGGTATTTTGGGCGATCTGACCCCGTTGAAATCTGCAGCTTGAGTGGTCGCAGCGGCCAAGAAGCGAGGATGCCCCGAGCGAGTCGGC
>JBIKZP010000337.1:0-3588 GCA_044354655.1 Rhodoferax sp.
CTGCGCCACACAACCGGCAATGGTGACGGGGCTGGATGCGCCCATCTGCCCGAAGGTGTTGACCATGGCCGGTATGCCCATTTCCACCGCCGTGAGCAAGACCTCGCAGGCGTCCGGGTCAAAGCGCAGCGGTGGCACGGCGTGGTTGATGTTGAGCGAGAGAAACGGCCGTGCGCGAAAAGCCTGCTCTGAACCGGCCACGGTGTGACACATGTGGGCGATGTGCGTGACGAGCGCCGGCGAAGAGGCCGACACGCACACATGTTTGGTGGTACCCGCCAGGCAAGCGAACGCGGTGTTCACTTCCAGCGACACCACGTCGGGCATGTCGCGTGCCACGAGTGAACGCGAGAAAAAGTGCACATGCTCCAGCGTGTCGACCAGGCGGGCCGCGTCATACAGGTCACGCAAGGTTGAATCGCGGTAGGCGCCGGTCTCCAGGTCGACGATCAAAGGCGCCGCACCGCCAGTGCCGACGTGCACGCGAGCACCCGCCAAGACCAGGTCATGGCGCGCGTCTTGCCCACACAGCACCAGCTCACGCGGCAGTTCCTGCAGGCAGCGCCTGACCAGCTCGGAAGGAAACAGCAGCCTGCCCGCGTCAGACACCGAGCCGCCAGCTTGGCACACCAGCGCCACGGCGCGGGGCGGGGCGTCAGACAGGCCGACGGTGGCAAGAATGTCCAGGGCGGCGCGCTCAATGGCCAGCACCGCGTCGGCATCGAGCGGCGCATAACGCCCGCCCACCGCATCGATGCGCCCGCCACTGCGGGACGGGTCGCGCTCGCGGCGCCGGCGTAAACGGCTCGGTGACAGGGATTTTTCAGACGCGTCCATCATGCCAAACAATGACCTTCTTCAAGTCCCAGCCGACGACCGAGGGCGCGCAAGCCATCGAGCGTGGCGGGGGGAATGGGAATACCGCTGACCAGGCGTTCTGCACGCAAGCTGGCTTCGCGTTCTCCGGGTATTTCAACCCGCTCAAAACCCGGCGCCGGCGTGCACGCCCGCAACTCGGCCAGGCAATCCTCGGCCGCCCGTTGGTACGCCCCCGGTGCGCGAAAGCGTGTCAGGTCAATGGCCAGGCAAATCCAGTTCATGCCGTCCCTGGCCTGGCCCAGAATCGCCTCACCCAGCAGCTCAGCCACCAGCGCCATGCCATAGCCCTTGGGGCCGGCCATGGGCAAAATGGCGCCGCCGTTGAAATAGTCGTCGGGGTTGGTAGTGGGGCGTCCCTGGGCATCAATGCACAGGCCTTCGGCCAAGGGGCGACCGGCCATCTTGGCGGCGTAGATCTTGCCCCCGGCCGCCATGCCGGTGGCAAAGTCGATCACCACCGGGCCACGCGCCCCACCCGGAATGCCGAAGGCATAGGGGTTCGTGGGCAGCATGGCGTGGGCACCGCCATAGGGCGCCACCTGGGGCCAGTCTCTGCGTGAGCCGCCGCCGAGCATGATGGTCAAACAACCGGCCTCGGCACCGCGCTGGGCAAAGGCCCCAATGCGCCCGGTGTGGTCCACATTCGATACGCCAATGGCGGCCATGCCCTCGCGGGCGGCGCGCGCTACCAAGTGGTCAGTGGCCAGGCGAAAAGCCGGCATGCCCAAACCGTTGCCGCCGTCCACCATGTCAGCCCCGCCCTCGGCAGTGACCAGCTTCGGCAGGGCGCCGGGTACGAATTTACCCAAGGCGGCACGCTCGGCATACCAATCCAACCGAAAAATGCCGTGGGAATACACGCCACAAAGATCGGCCTCCACCAAGTGCTCGGCTACCTCGGCGGCAATCAGGGCTTGGCACCCCATGGCCGTCATGACGCGGGTGCCGAATTGGGTCAAAACGTCGACGGCGATGCGCGGGTCAGTGTTGGTCATGCACGCTGGCGCCTGGGGCGCTGACGGTGAGTTGGTCAGGCGCAATATGGCAGCAAATGCCATGGCCGCTTGGCGCGAAATGCCATGGCGGCGCCGTGGTGACACACAGCTCACCCAGCTTTTTGGGGCAGCGCCGCTGGAACGGGCAGCCGGAGGCCGGGGGCGCAAGTTCCACAATGTCGTCGGCCAGCAGCAAGGGCGTTTTGTCCGGCACGGGCTCCAGCACCGCGCCCAGCAGTACTTCGGTGTACGGGTGCGACGGGCTGGAATAGACCTCGGCGGCCGGCCCAATTTCACACAGCCGGCCCTGGTAGAGCACCGCCACCCGGTCTGACAAGGCGCGCACCACGGCGAGGTCGTGCGAGACAAACAGGTAGGTGGTGCCGCGCTCGTGCTTGAGTTCGTTGAGCAGCTCCAGCACCGCCGCCTGCACCGACACATCAAGGGCAGAGGTGACCTCGTCGCACAGCACAATGTCGGGCTCAGCGGCAAAGGCGCGTGCAATGGCCACGCGCTGCTTCTCGCCGCCCGACATCTGGCTGGGCAGGCGCTCCAGGTAATGCTCGCCCAATCGCACGCGCTCCAATAGCGCCATGCTGCGCTGCCTCAAGGCCGCGCCAGTGAGCCCAAAATACAGCGCCAAGGGCTGCTCCAGAATTTGCGCCACCGTGTGCCGCGGGTTCAAGCTGTCGTCTGGGTTTTGAAAGATCAACTGGACGCGCCGCAGCTGCGCGGGTGAGCGCTGGCCCACCCGGGGCGGCAAGGCTTCAGCACCACCGAGGTTAATGTGGCCTTGGACCGGCGGATTCAAACCGGCGATGGCCTTCAAAATACTGGACTTGCCACTGCCCGACTCGCCCACCAAGCCCAGCGTTTCGCCCGCACCCACGCGCAGATTGATGCCGTCCACGGTGTGGGGCACGTTGGGGCGGCGGCCCAGCAACTGCTCCAGCAGGTTGGCACGCGCGTAGCTGATTGCCAGGTCGTCTATTGCCAAGGCCGGCGCAGCGGGTGCAGGCTGGGTAGCGCGCAGCACCTGGGGCTTTGGTGGCACAGGGGTGTTGTCCCATTGCACCGTTTTTTCGTGAAAGTGGCAGCGGGTCGTGGCGCCATCGGGCAGGCGCTGCAAGACCGGACGGCGGCTGTGGCATTCGGCCTCGGCGACGCTGCAACGGTCGACAAAGGCGCACCCGGCACCGGCCCCACCCGGCATGGGCGGCCGCCCGGGCAAGGCGCGGGGCAGCGTGGCCTCAGAGATGCGGGGAATAGACGCCAGCAAACCCCGGGCATAGGGGTGCGCGGGCGCCAGCAGCACCTGGCGCGTGGTGCCCTGCAGCACCACTTCGCCGGCATACAGCACCACCACCCGGTCACAGACACGGGCAATCGCACCCAGATCATGGCTGACATAGACCATGGCCGTGCCGGTCTGGCGGTTGATATCGCGCAGCAATTCAAGAATGTGGGCCTGGGTGGTGACATCCAGGCCCGTGGTGGGCTCGTCGAGCAACAGCACGTCGGGCTCGCCGGCCAAAGACATGGCAATGGCCACGCGCTGCTGCTGGCCGCCTGAGAGTTCGTGCGGGTAGCGCTGGGCTATGGCCTCGGGCTCGGGCAGGCGCACTTGGCGCAGCAGTTCCAGCACACGCTGCGCATGTTGGGCCGGCAGCAACTGGCTGTGCAAGGCCACCGACTCTTGCAGCTGACGGCCAAT
>JBIKZP010000338.1:0-3587 GCA_044354655.1 Rhodoferax sp.
CGCGAAATCACCTGGACTGAGCCTGCGGTCAAAGGCGACACCTCCGGCAAGGTCTTGAAGCCCGCCAAAATTGCCACCGGTTTCGAAATTGGTGTGCCAATTTTTGTGGCGCAGGGCGACAAAGTTGAAATTGACACCCGCACAGGCGAATACCGCAAACGCGTCTAATCGTATTGAAGCGCGTACAAGCGCTCCGCAAAGCCCCTGGGCTTTCAAAACATGGCTTCTTTGGAAGCCATTTTTTTTGACCCCGCTCAAGCCTTTTCTTGATCTGGCTCACTAGACCACCCTGCCCTTGGCGGTGTAGTCTGTCTCCATGAATGACGACTCCCTAACCGCCTCCCGCCTCTCGCTCAAACGCGTGGCCATTGACACCTACCGCGAAAACGTAGCCTACCTGCACCGAGACTGCGCCGTCTACCGGGCTGAGGGCTTTCAGGCGCTCTCCAAAGTGGAAGTCAGAGCCAATGGCCGGCGCATTCTGGCTACGCTGAACGTCGTGGACGACACCCGCATCGTGGACTGCCATGAGCTCGGCTTGTCGGAAGACGCGTTTTTGCAGCTCGCCGTTGAAGACGGTCACCCAGCTTCGGTCTCACAAGCCGAGCCGCCGGAGTCAATTGACGCGCTGAAACGCAAGATTGGCGGCGAGCGTCTGGGCTTGCAAGATTTCAAGGACATCGTGAAGGATATTGCCGAGCGGCATTACTCCAAGATTGAACTGACCGCCTTTGTAGTGGCCACCAACCGTGACGAACTTGACCGTGAAGAGGTGTACTTTCTGACCCAGGCCATGGTGGCCAGTGGCCGCGCGCTCGATTGGCATGAGACGCTGGTGGTGGACAAGCACTGCATTGGCGGCATACCCGGCAACCGCACCTCCATGCTGGTGGTGCCCATTGTCGCGGCGCACGGCATGCTGTGCCCCAAGACCTCCTCACGCGCCATCACCTCGCCTGCCGGCACCGCCGACACCATGGAAGTGCTGGCCAACGTGGCGCTCTCCCTGGAGCAGCTCGACCACATCGTGCGCGAGCACCGGGCCTGCCTCGCCTGGGGAGGCACGGCCAATCTGTCGCCTGCAGACGACGTGCTGATCTCGGTTGAGCGCCCGCTCTCGGTGGACTCGCCCGGGCAAATGGTGGCCTCCATCCTGTCGAAAAAGATAGCCGCAGGCTCCAGCCACCTGGTGCTCGATATCCCCATTGGCCCAACCGCCAAGGTGCGCTCCATGCCCGAGGCCCAGCGCCTGCGCCGCCTGTTTGAATATGTCGCCAAACGCATGCATCTCTCCCTGGATGTTGTGATCACCGATGGCCGTCAGCCCGTGGGCAATGGGATTGGCCCGGTGCTGGAGGCGCGCGACGTGATGCGGGTGCTGGAGAACGACCCCCGTGCACCGGTTGATTTGCGCCAGAAAGCGCTACGCCTGGCCGGTCGACTGATTGAGTGCAACCCCGATGTGCGAGGGGGCGATGGCTTTGCCATTGCCCGCGATATTCTGGACTCGGGCCGCGCCCTGATCAAGATGAACGCCCTCATCACCGCCCAAGGCAGTAAACACTTTGACCATAACCACCCCCTGCTGGGCACCCTGAGCTTTGACATCCATGCCGAAACATCTGGTGTGGTCACTGGCATTGACAACCTGCAGATCGCCCGCATTGCGCGCCTAGCGGGCGCCCCCAAAGCGGCCGGTGCCGGTGTAGACCTGTTCCGCAAACTTGGGGACGCGGTAGAACCGGGCGACTTGCTGTTTCGCGTTTACGCCAGCTACCAAAGCGACCTGGAATTTGCGCGCCAGGCCTGCGCCCGCACCCACGGCTACAGCGTGGGTCTGGTGGAAGATGTGCCGCATGTGTTTGTGGAGTTTTGATGCTGCTTTTTTTTGAAGACGAATGTGCGTCAGCTACCCGCCTGGCGCAGGCCAGCGGACTGACGCCACATGCGGTTGAACGGCACAGGTTCCCAGACGGCGAGCTCAAGCTGCGGCTACCGGCGGCACTGCCACGCCAAGTGGTGGTATTGCGCAGCTTGAACGACCCGAATGAAAAGTTGGTGGAACTGTTGCTGCTAGCAACCACCGCACGCACCCTGGGCGCCCAACATATGACCCTAGTGGCGCCCTACCTGGCCTACATGCGCCAAGACAAGGCGTTCAATGCGGGCGAGGTCATCAGCCAGCGCGTAGTGGGCGGATTTATAGCCGGTCTGTTTGATGCCCTCATCACCGTTGACCCCCACCTGCACCGTGTAAGCACCTTGGCAGAAGCCGTGCCGGTTGCGCAAGCGCTGGTCCTCAGCGGCGCACCGCTGCTGGGAGACTGGATTGCCCAGCACCGCGCACAGCCGCTGCTGATCGGGCCGGATGAAGAGTCGGCCCAGTGGGTGGCGCTGGCAGCGCAGCGCCATGGCTTTGACTATGCCGTGTGCCACAAAACCCGCCACAACGACCATTCAGTGCAAGTGCAACTGCCCCAGGTCGACGTGGCAGGCCGGCAGGTGGTGGTGATGGACGATGTCATCAGCACCGGCCATACCGTGGCGCAAGCCACAAAAATGTTGTTGGCCGCAGGTGCACGCTCGGTGGACGTGGCCGTGACACATGCCTTGTTTGCACCCGGTGCGCTAGCACTGCTGAAGCAAACCGGCGTTGGCGAGATCTGGAGCACCGACTGCATCGCGCATGCCAGCAACCAGGCATTGATGGCCGTCCCTCTGGCTCAGGCCTTGGCACAGGTTCGAGAATCGGCTCAGGCGTCGGGCTGAAGGGCCACGATACGCTGAAGCTTGCCGCTGCGTCCCTTGGGTATCTGGTGGCCACGTTCTACCCGCAGCTTCAATTGAGGCAAACCTTGCTCGGCAGCAAATTTTTTCAACGCGGTCTGGCAGCATTGCATCGCGCCCTCCTCCACCGCCTCCCCAAGCCACAAGGTCAAGGTGCGCGCATCAAGCTGGCGCACCTGAAAATCAAACACGCCGGCTTCTTCTTCCAGCACGGTGGTCAGGGCCAACGGTAACAAGGTCACTTGCTGACCGTGCGCATTGCGCATGACCAGCACATCATCGTGGCGCCCCAGTACCTCTATGACCGGCAAATGGGAGCCGCAGGGGCACCGTTCCACGTGCACGGTCAACTGGTCGCCCAGGTCGTAGCGAATCAAGGGCTGCACCTGGTTGGCCAAGTGGGTCAGCAGCGTGGTGAAAGATGGCGTGCCGGGCGCTACCGGTTGCCCCTGTTTGTCCACCGGCTCCAGAATCACCCAGTCGGAGTTGGCATGCAAGTGGCCGTGGCCGCATTCCCAGGCCAGCGTCAAAAACTCGGAGGCGCCATAGCTGTTGCGCACCGTGCAACCCAGGCTGGTTTGCACCGTGTGGCGCACAGCATCGCTCAGGGTTTCTCCGCCCGTCCATATTTCTCGCGGAGAGAAATGCAAGGCACCCCGGCGGGCCTGCTCGGCCAGCAAGGCCGCCACGGTGGGGTAAGTGGCAATCACGCTGGGTTCAAACGCATTGAGTTCATCCAGCAGTGCCTCCAGCGGCTGCATGATGGACAGCCTGCGCTGGCCCTGAGCCAAGTAAGGATT